>JBBQXY010000001.1:0-97680 GCA_038209195.1 Ktedonobacterales bacterium
TAACCTTGCCATCACCTTAATCCATCGCACTGGGTCCTCTCAGATTGCCGCTTCCCGACGACATTTCGCTTCTCATCCCTCTAAAGCTTTCGCTCTCCTTCTGCAAGGGAGGTTCACCCAGCAATAATTCACAGACCCTGAATGCCCAAAGAATAGTAGTGTTATCTGACACCGGGATCGGTGAACAGGGCACACATGCAGAGTTAATCGCATTGAATGGCGTCTATGCGAACTTGTACAATATGCAATCAAAAATATGAGGGTGGATTCATCTTCTGCGGCATAAAAGGGGATTTCTAATGGAAAAGCCCCGGAAAGAGGATGGTGGCGGCAAAGACGAGATGCCAGATTACTAAACCAATGGTGATAAAAGCCAAGGCTATATGAAGTATTCGCCATTGGCGAATGATATAGCGATAGAACTGCTCTCGCCGCATGGCGACATTCACGCTTTTCAGTTCTGCTAGTTGCTCATCTACGCCTGGCATAAATGTTTCGGGGCGATCAAGCACACTTTTTTTATCGGGAATGAAGCGATGGTGAGGTGCAACGCGATCTAATTCCTGTTGTGTCGGTTCCAATGAAATATAGGCCAGGTCCCAGGGGGCGTGGAGCGTCATGCCTCGCGGTGCCATTGACACCTTCGTTGGAGTTGGCAATGAGGAAAGGTCAAAAGAGTCAGAAGTGGAGGGGTCGGTGGAAGGCAGAGCAAAGCCATGTAACTTCTGGTTATGATGTAGGACAATCGTTTGTAGCTTCTGCGAAATCGTCTCTATCCGATCATCGCCTTGCGCGTTCAACATCGTATGTACCTGGCGAGCAATCATGCGCGGCAATACTTTGTCCAAGAGACGCCCCACGAAGCCGCTAACTGTCAATGCAATCATACCATAAAGTGCATATGTACCAGATATGAGTGCGAAGTGTCCAAAAGAGTGCATGAAAAGTAGGACCAGACCGATGATTGCGAAGAACATATGCCAATTTAAAGACGCATTTAGTTGCCCAATAGCCTTTTTACGGGAACGGCGGCGCACGGAATAGAGAACGAAGGAGAAAAGGAGAAAGAATGTTCCGGCTGTGGCATAAATCAGCCCCAATGTGCTAAAGGGAGAGGTATCGCTACTTGATTGGCTATGCCAGTAATAGACGATACCGCTCAGCGCAATAATGAGCGCACTCACGATTACGCCAAGTGCCCAGGGTTTGCTTGGATAAAAAAAGAGCCGGGGATAGCCTTTTTTGTCTTGTGAGGAGTTACTCGTAGTAAGTGATGACGGTTGGTGAGTGGGATCGGGCTTTGACATAGAAATTAAAACTCATCCCTTCCAGAACGTAGTAAACGTACTTTCAACCACATCATCATGGCATCGCGATGCAACCCTACCGGACAGGGCGAAACACATGCACCACATTGATAGCAGGAGCGTGCAAAACGTGCTACTGGAGCAGAAATGCGCCCAGAGACTGTCTCACGGTTCAAAACATCAATCGTGATTGCTTCCGAGAGCGCAGGGCAAGCTATGAGACATTCATTGCAGCCGATACAGGCCTGTACTTCTTGCAGGACCTGTGGGCCAGTTTTATGGAGCAACATGGGCTTAGGCACTCTCTATTCCCCTTCCTGGTCAACATGGTTGGTAGCACTTGCGCGTGTTAACAATCCCTGGGAGGCCGGTCTGTGGGTTGTCACGACTGGCATTTCTGAGCTATATGACCAGAGGTTCCGTGTGGCAGAGCGTGAAGGTAATGCTATCAATTTGGCGGTAATACCGTTTTGCGCAGGCACGAGATGTTTATCAGTTGACGGGTCTGTGGCGATTGAAGGAATTATTGGCTCTTCCCAGGAATGGATTGTAGGTTGATCACTAACGAAAGCTGCTGGTACGCTATCTACTAATGAGTCTGTTTGACGTACACGTACACTTTCATCGGTAGTCATGCCAATATGCATAGAGTTGTTCGCGTCCTGGATAGAAACCTCTGGTAGCACCGCGGTGATACGCTGTGGCTTCATCTTCGCCATGGGCAGAGCAATAGGTGCTATGGGCATCACTGGTACATACATGGGAGGTCGGGGAAACGGTGCAGGTTGCACGGGAGTGACGATAACAGCAGGTAATCTCCCAGACGTGACCATTTCCCGTGCAGACTGTGAGTTCCAATGAGAGAAGTATTTCCGCGCATCGAATTTTCCCTTTAAGAGGTCTGGTTTCACATCGCTGACGGGGAGTTCTTCATCAATGATGCGTTTAATGGCAAGGCTATCGGGTTGTGTCGTACCCAGCGAAAGGTAGCCAATGAGGCGGTCATCCACGATAGACATACGACAATATTTTTTCTTGCCGCTATCGGTCAAGGTCACACTCCCGGTTACTTGATCGATCGGGTTGCCGACCGTTAGCATAAAGAGCTCTCCCACGTGTGTAGCGTGCCACGATACTCCCGGTGATTTTGCGGCTAAATCGGCATGCCCCGTCATTGCTGCCGCCGCAGTACGGCCATGCAACGCTGCTGCATACCACTGGGCCTGAGTTTCAAAGCGATCCGTAAAGGGGTTCTTCCGTGCCGCAACATCACCGGCAGCATAGATATCGTTGACGCTGGTGCGTAATTGATGATCCACATAAATGCCACGTCCATACACCATAGGAATATCACAACTCTCTGCCAGCGTGGTCACTGGGGATGTTCCGGTGCAGGTCAGTACCATTTGGCAAGGAATCATTTTCTGGAAATTTGTCACGACGCCCGCGACTGAACCAACCCGTCCGACGAT
Organism: Ktedonobacterales bacterium; assembly: GCA_038209195.1. Lineage (GTDB taxonomy): Bacteria > Chloroflexota > Ktedonobacteria > Ktedonobacterales > Ktedonobacteraceae > JBBQXY01. The sequence continues at coordinate 2,780 of JBBQXY010000001.1, forward strand.
CCCAATCGCCTCGGTGTTGGTATAGACTTTGACGCCCGCGTTACGAACGGTATCCACAACCATCTCTGAAGCCACCTGATCAAGCAAACTGGGCAAGAATTTGCCGCTACGGATCAGCCAGTGGACATCAATACCATAATGCAGTAAGCCCATGACTGTTTCGATAGCATGGGTGCCACCCCCGATGACAACGGCTGAGTCAACTTCTGGAAGCCGACGGCGAAAATTCAGGTAATCATGCAAACTATGAAGAGCTAAGACACCATCGAAATCGCGACCGGGAAGTTGGGGTGGGAGTCCATTAGGAACACTACCGGTGGCGATGAGCAACGAACCATAACCAAATCCTAAGCCACCGCGCAAGCTGACATATTTGCTCTGAGCGTGAATATTTTCGACGCGTGCATTGATGACATGTATCCGCTGTGTACGTTCGGTACTCGAAGGAAACGCCAAGAGTTGCTCCTGGGTCACTTTACCGACGGCGAACTGCTTCAAGGCGGGAGTATTGATAGTGGGATGACTTTGCTCCGTGATAATGGCAATGCTGGCAGAGGGCGCAAGTTCTCGCGCCTTGAGTGCTGCTGTTAGGCCCGCGATACCATTGCCAATAATAACGATATCCGCACGTTCAGATTTTTTTTGCTGGCTGGGTACAGCCACCCTGCGATCGCTCATGAGTCTATTTCTTTCTGTCTATCCATGCCATCGGTTTCACCCAGACCACACAACATAAACCGTATTGAAGTTTTTTGGTACACCCTCGTATATTAGCGATTGTAAGGCATAAAGCCTATATATTCGCATATAACACTAGAAATTGGTATGAAAGTACCGGGTGGTGGTTAAGTTTTTGGGAAAGTAAGCCTAGCATCTATTACACATCCCACCATTGCTTGTGCCACTCGCGCGCTTGAGCAATGGCAGTTTGTGTCTCGCGGGTAAAGATGCTCTGGCTGCGTTGTAGTTCGGAGGAGCCTTCGTAGAGATCGACGATGCCGAGGTCAATGCCTAGTAAAGGTTCGACAGCGGCAACAGTGCAATAGGGGACGTAGGCCGCGCTGTAGCCGCCTTCTTGCAGCATGACAAGTCGATCAGCGCAAACGTTGTGTGCTAAGTCAAGCATTAACGCGGAGATGCGGCGAAAACCAGCCATGCTCATCATCATCTGGGCCAGAGGATCGAGCCAGTTGGCATCCTGGCCCGCGGAGACAATGATCAATTGGGGACGATAGCGCAGGCCTATTGGGATGACTAATTGCTCGAAGGCCGCGAGATAGCCGCGATCACCAGTACCGGCGGGAAGAGGGATATTGACGGTGAAACCAACACCAGCACCCCTGCCGACTTGCTCTAGCTCGCCTGAGAGCTGGGGATACCAGTCGTGCTGGTGCAGTGAAACGAATAAGACATGGGGGTCATTATAAAAGGCATCCTGGGTGCCGTTACCATGATGCACGTCCCAATCGACGATCATGACGCGCTCAAGGCCGAAGACAGTGCGTGCATGATGGGCTGCCATCACAGCGTTGCCGAAGATACAAAAGCCCATAGCACGGTTTTTCATGGCGTGGTGACCGGGAGGTCGCAATAAGGCATAGGCGTTGCGTACATCTCCTTGCATCACGGCACTCACAGCGTTCATCGCTCCGCCAGCGGCGTACAATGCCGCCTCGTAAGAGCCGCGGCTGAGAGTGGTATCTATCTCTGACTCACCCCATGATCCTTTTCTTGGGCCATTGTCCTCACAAAGATTTCGTATACCTGCGATGTATGCCCGCGAATGATAGAGGGCTAATTCATCCTCGGTGGCTGCACGAGCTGAGATGGGCTGCATCTGGGCAGTCAAGCCTGAACCATCGAGGAATTGTTTGATTCTCTGCGTAATAAACAAGGCCGACGGGTGAGGTTCAGGGGCGAGCGTAAACGAACCATCGCGCATCATGACAGTCGTCTGCACTCCCGTGTCATGGTCGAGGTAGTGGTTGTCGAAGACAAATCCGGTCGCTATGTTGGGCATCGATACTCTTCCTTTCAGGTATGTAGCGCAAGCACATCATACATTACATTTGAAAAAACTTTCCACGCGTTGCAGATGGTACTAAAACATGATAGGATAGCTATAATAATGGAACAGCACAACAATAAAAATCCGATAGATGAGCTTGACCAACACATCATTGAGGCACTGCAACAGGATGGACGCCGTCCTTTTACAAAAATAGCCGCGGATTTAGGGATTTCCGAGGCAAGTGTGCGTCAACGTGTTGCCAACCTCATCAATGCGCAGGTGATGCAAATAGTCGCGGTTACGAACCCAGTTAAATTAGGCTTCTCACTGGCAAGTATGATCGGCATTCGTGTCTCTGGTGACCGTTTGCTCGAAGTGGCCCAGGAAATATCGGCCTTCGACGAGGTGATCTACTTGATTCTGTGTACCGGCAGTTTTGATATGTTAGCGGAGGTGGTTTGCCGCGATAACGATCACTTACTCAATTTCCTCACCGAGAAACTGTATAAAGTGCAAGGAGTGCAACAGGCCGAGACCTACATGTATTTACGCGTGTGTAAGGATACCGGAACACTTGTGAGATTATTTCCTCGGACGTTAAACGTCGGTGAGTAGCTGATCTCTACTCTTTGCCGGATAACCTCTTCCGTGTTGCGCTGCACAAAGCCTCGCTGTCGCAGCTTTAGTAGCTCGTCCCGATGGACAAGCAATACAGGTTCTTCCAGGTAGCGTTCGATGGTTCCGTTTCTCTTATACGTGTAGATAGTCTTGGTACTAACGCCGAGGATAATAGCCGCCTCCTTTGGTGTGAACCACTCCTGCCCTTCCGCTATAAACAGCTCATCAGCTGACAAGCCATAGGTGACTGTCGGCTCACGCACCACGACGCGCACTCCTAAGACTTCAAGAGCGTTGCGTTTTTCCTGGAACGTGGCGTGTTCATAGCACCCATGCATGACATTCAGAAACTCTAAAAAATCCATGACGCGCTGCTGATAGGAACTGAGAGCTGAGTCCATTGCACTTGAGCCGATTTCTTCCTTATAGCGAGCGAGGTGTTTTTCCTGCTTAACTATATCTTCTGAGATGAGATTGTGCATATAACTGCCCTCAGCGTATTTTTCCCGCTCGATTTTGGCCAGCACAATCGTCGCTTCAATTTGCCGTATCTGCTCCTGCCCGGTGGTATCTTCCAGTAAGGCGTTAATAGCAGCTTCCATCTCTTGCTTCAGAGTCGCTTGCAAGACATCAATGCGCTTGAATAGGACACAGCACTCTTGCCAGACAATATCATCAAGCGGGCTGGTGCGTATATTAGTCAGAGAGGGACACGAGATATACTTACTCTGCATATTGGTACAGCGGTAAAACGGGTAGGACTTACTGGTGCCTTTTTTCGTGAGCCGTCCTTTTTTCTGTGTTCTTGGCTTCATGGAACAACCGCAGGTTAGACAGAAAATATGGCCTCTCAACAAGTAGTCCTCTTTGTTAAGCGGCAGGTGGCTCTTGTCCGCTTGATTGGTCTTGAGTTTCTCCTGTGCCAAGGCATAGATATTTATGTTGATAATGGCCGGTATGCCGCCTGCTACTTCTTTACGGCTCGGATGCACTTCAGCCTTGCGTTTGCCGTCTTGTCCGATTTTCTGTTTTATTTTACAGATCACCAGCACACCGATATTTTCAAGGTCCTTCAATATTTCTCTGATTGTCGTGTACCGCCAGAGGCAGTACTCTATTTTTACTTCTTCGTCATCTAGCGGCTGGCCCTGAAACTTCCTAGCGTAGGTCGGTGTGAGTATCCGGTCTTCTGTCAGCTTATGCATGATTGCGCGCAGGCTCATATCCAGTTCGACGAACATATGGAAAATGGATACCCTGACAGCGGCTTGCTCTGGGTTGACTTCGTAGCAGGTTTTCTCTTTATCTGCCCAGTTCCAACCATAAGACGCACGTCCCATGCCGACAGGCAGGCCCACTTCAACTCGTGTTTGCCAGCGCCGATTGGCGTACTCGACAATCTTCTGTCTCTCAGATTCAGCACTCCACGCCAGGATGGAGCGGATAAGCTTACCTGTCAGGCTGTTGTCGATATTCTCACTGACGCTCACAATTTCAGCACCGGCACTCTCAATCTCTTCAAAGATCATAGCCGAATGGACAAAGTTGCGTGAAAAGCGGCTGAGGTCAAAGACGATAATCATGTCGACCACGCCCTCACGAACTCATTGGCGAGCAACCGTCAGTTTTTCCCGGAGAGAGTAATGGATAAAGCCGCTTTTGGCTTCCTTTACTATCAGGATGATATCTATGTCGTGGAACTCCGTGTATTGTTTGCACTTTTCTTCCTGGTATTCCAGGCTTTCGCCGTCTTGCTCCTGTTTGTCCGTGCTGACGCGGCAGTAGATGACGGCGCGTTTGCGTGGAGTTATTTCCTGATTCTTGTGAAGCAAAAGTATCACCTGCTCTTCCCATGAAAAAATCACTACGATATGCCTAATGTCTCCTATATCGATTAAAAGACCGATACGTCTACTAACTACTTATCTACGATTTGATGTACATCGTATCAGCTAAAATTTCGGTTGTCTACTAATTTATTAATTAGTAGACAGAGAGCATGACATGTAGCTTACTATGTAGATGGAGGAATGCCCTCTATTGATAAGGTGAATACCTGCTGAAGTTACTTTGATAATTTACTGAAGCCTAGTTTGACAAATGACATTACTGACCATCATGGTTTTTTGTTCAATTGATGTTTGGGCAAAAAGTCTTACTTTATCTTTTCAGGGATAGCCAAAAAATACCCAGGTACAGCATAAAACATAAAAAGTAGTATCAAATCAGATGTTTTAGAATTTTACATTCAAGAGGATAGCAAGAGTGAGCTAAATCGGCACAGTAACACATGACATGTCTCCGTATCTAGTGTATAATGCGAACAGGATGTGTTATTTGGTTAGAACATGGCTGGTTCAGTGTTCTAAGCCGCGCTGCTGCCCATACTATGTTCAGATAACAGTGGAGGAGACAGCTTCTTATGATGATGGAGACGGTTCCGTCGGGCACTATATTGCACGGACGCTACCGCATCGAGCGAGTGCTGGGCAGTGGGGGGTTTGGACATGTTTATCTTGCCATTGACCTGAAATCGAGCCAGCAATTTGCCATAAAAGAGTATTTTGTGACTGGCACCGGTGGTCAAGCACAGCTTCAACACGAGGCACGCGTTCTCAGACAGCTACATCACCCAAATTTACCAGCGTTTCACGATGCGTTCGATGAACGTGGACACAATTTTGTCGTATTTAGCTACATTGAAGGCACCGATTTAACCGATCATATTCGCATGACGCGTACACGCAATGAGGTAATCCCTTTAGCACAAGTGCTCGAATGGATGCTTTCTGTTTGTGAAGCTGTACATTTTCTCCATACCCAGCAACCAATGTTTATTCATCGCGACATTAAGCCAGACAATATTCGCATTATGCCGAATGACACTGCTATACTGGTTGACCTGGGTAATGCCAAAGCGACGGGAGATGGGGCGCGAACCTTATTCTTCATTCGCCATCAAGGCACACCTGGCTATGCGCCACAAGAACAATATCCCGGAGGCAGTGGAACGGATGCCAGGTCCGATGTCTATGCTCTGGGGGGTACATTGTATTTCGCACTGACGGCACAGGAGCCACCCAGCGTTTCCACGCGCAACCAATCCATCCAACAGGGTTTACCAGATCTACCGTCACTGCAAGAGGTCCTGGCGAAAAACCCACCAGAGGAAAGTGCCGAAGCACAACAGGGTCGGCAATTCCGTGCTAACACGCCACGACCCGCGAGACCGCTGCGCCACATTCGGCATCTGGCACAGTTGGGTAAACTGCCGCCCGATGTACTCAATCAATTGAGCAATATTATCGCACGGGCGATGGCGATGAGACCGCGAGACCGTTATCAATCGGTGGCAGAATTCAGCACCGACCTGCGCAGAGTTATTGCTGCACTACCAAGCATGCCAGCAGCGAATGCCGCGCCTTCACGTTCTATTGATCCGAATAGTACGCAGCCGGATTTGCCGCTCCTCTATGATGCCATACAAAAAGCTAAGGAGAATGCTGCACGAGACGCTACGCCACAACCATCCCCTGTAGTGCCTGTGGAAGCAGCACCGAGCCATGTCTGCCCACGGTGTGGCACAACGCTCTTACCTAAAGCTTCTTTTTGTCCAAGCTGTGGAACGTCTATACATCAAAGCGCATTGCAAGGTCCAGCGAATACTATGGCAGGATCATCTGATCTACCATCAAGCAGAGCAGGAGAACAGCATTCAGCTTTTAGCTATGACGCATCGGCAGACAAAACAATGGTCTTTACTCCCCCGGCCAAGGCGCAAGTGCAATCATTCAAACCAGCAAATCATGACCCACAAGCTGCCACTATGGCACCACCTTTACAGGCGGAACAGATGATACTAAGCTCCAAAATTGGGCAAAACTTGCCTCTTTCTGCCGTACCAATAATGCCAATAGTACCAATAGTGCCAGCAACGCCCACCAATCAACAGCCACCAAAGGTCAATGGCTTCAAAGTGGACCTCAAGGTTGTCATTATGGCGGTGGTCTTGCTGTTGTTGGTCGTGCTAGCAATCTTGCTCTTCCTCGTCATACGTCATGGTGGACTTGTCTTCATTCCGCACCCACTATGGTTCGCTCTGCAAGCAATGGAGGCCGCATATTATGGGCGAAACATCTCTTTCAGCATTACTTCCTCCGCTGAATTTTCTTTTGCTGGGCTATGGTCATGTAGCCCAGGCATTGCTGCCATTATTGGCCTCTCGTAGCGAGTGGATTGGGAATGAACTGGGCTATCGTCCAGTCATTAAGGGCATTGGTACGCGTCGCGAGGGCTTCTATGTTCACGAACAGGGCATGGACGCTCACCAGTTTGCCAAGGAAGGCTTACCAATATTCAGGCATAAGGCTACGCGTGTAGAAACGGCCGATGCATTTATTCGCGCGGGAAAGGCCGCTGGAGCTACGCTGCTCATCGAATTGACCACGCTTAATCCACAAAATGGACAGCCTGCATTGATGCATATTCGCACAGCACTACAAGCAGGGTTGGATGTCATCACGGCCAATAAAGGGCCAGTTGCCTTTGCGCAAGCAGAACTACAGACTCTAGCCCGACACAACAACGTGCAATTTCGCTTTGAAGCAACAGTGATGGATGGTCTACCGCTCATTAACCTCAACCAGTTTACCTTACAAGCTGTGGGCATTCGCTCGTTTCGCGCTTTACTCAATACTACCAGCAGTCTTGTGCTGAGTATGGTCGAACAAGGCTATACGATGGATGAAGCTATCGTTCAGGCGCAACAGATGGGGATTGCTGAGGCCGATCCCTGGTACGACCTGGATGGCTTAGATGCAGCAATGAAAACCACTATTCTCGCGAATAACCTGCTGGATGGTCAACTCACCCCCAACATGGTAGAGCGTGCAGGTCTGCGAAACCTTTCACTTGATGAAATTTGTGCAGCCGGATTGGCTGGTACACCTATTCGACTGGTGAGCCATGCTCAGCGTGAGCACGGTCAACTTATTGCCAGGGTTTCCCCTTGCAAAATCGGTAAAGACGATATACTGCAGGTTGGCAAAGGGACGACAAGTGTTATTTCTATCGATACAGAGGCGATGGGTACCATCACACTGGTTGAGCACGAGCCAGAGGTCATTCAAACAGCCTATGGCGTCCTCAGCGACATCATTACGATACTTCGACAGAGGTGACTCCGCAAAGCTACGGTGTTGGAGGTAGTTGCTGGGGGGCGGGATAGACTGCAATGGTGGAGAAAGAAGCCTGAACTCCGTTCGAGGTCGCGCTGTTCTGCACAAAAAGCGCAATCTGTCCTGAGGTATAATCCGTATCGGTGACTGAATTAACCACTGTACTATTGATGAGCAATGTCAATGTTGGGCCTTTCATGATGATGCTAATACTATTTTGTCGTCCGATGGGGTGCAGTGCCGTGGTGGTTGTCGGACTGACGAGGAATGTGTCCTGAGGTAATTTGCTCTCATCCAAAAACTCTTTGCGAATGGCATAGCGGTTATCGCCGTATATATCCACGCGATAATCATGATCCAGGTAACTATCGCCACGCAGATACAAGCCCACACTATCATCGCGATTCGCTTGTTCGAGGGTGAAGGTCGTAGATACCATAAAATTATTGAATATCGCCCCTGTGGGAAGGCTCTCAGTCAGGATTTGATGATTCTCATCAGCCAGGGTCAACTCGCCCTTGACAATTTTTCGCGTGTAGCCAAAAACACTAGTGAGTGACCAGCCCTTATTGCTCCCAACGAAATCGTCAAAGAAAAGCGGCAGCGTTTGGGCAGTGCCGATAGAGGTCTTCGTTGCGGTAGGCAGCGTGGGGGTGATTGTTTGGTCGGCGGACTTTGGCTTACTCGCAAAACCTTGCTGCACATAGAATACGCTCCCACTGATAATGATGATCAGTAAACAGAGAAGCGCAAAAAGCATGGTGATTTTTGTTTTGTTTTGTTTTATTGCCATAGAGAAGATTCTAAGCTCAAATAGGAAAGAGACAAGGATTCACCTAAAGAAATACAACATGTACTTGTGCCGCGAACGACGTTTATGAACTGGGCAGTTGCTTAGGGGCGGGATTGATGACCACACTGCTAAATTTTGCCTGTACCCCGTTCGACGATTTGCCATTTTCTACGAAGAGAGCGATCTGACCACTCTTAAAATCAGTATCGCTCACCGAGATCAAGATTTTACCATTGATAAGCACTACCATGTTCGAACCTTTCATAACGACTGTCAGTATGTTTTGTTGGCCCACCGCATTGATAGCGGAAGAGGGGCTAGGTCCAACCAGAAACGTGTCCTTAGTGGAGTCGGCAAATACTTTGAAGATATCATACGAGTTGTCACCATAGATATCAACGAAATAGCCCTGGCTAAAGTTACCATTCGTGCTTGTACCGCGTACGTAGAGTCCCGCGCTATCGTTCTGGTCGGCATTGAGCAAGGTAAAGGTAGCGGTAGCTGCAAAATCGCCATAGCTCGCACGTGTATTGTTCTTATCAGGAAAAGCCAGATCTAATACTCGATGATTCGCTTCTGATAGGTTCAAGGTATTATGAGCGATGGTGCTACTGAAGCCTGGCCCACTGCCAATGCCCCACCCTTTACTATCATCAGCAAAGTTATCAGTAAATAGCGAAGCGGAGGATGGTAATGCGAGTGTTGAACTGCCAGTCGTAGTCCTGTGCGGTGTCACAGCTGCGCTCCAACTCCTGCTCAAGGTGAAGATACTTGCGCCAAGTATGGCAAGCAACAAAATGGCGACGCCCACAATAACCATGATGCGCGGTCGCTTCATTTTCATAACTAGTTGATCAAAACTGAGGGGTGGAAGTTTGGCTGGATATTTCCAGCCCTGCATAACCGAATTGTCATCCAAAGGTACTATTAATGGAGGGGATACAGCATCCTGATCTTGCGGTGTAAATGCAATTTGTCCGTCGGTGGGCAAAGTCGTAGAGCGCTGGTCAAGCGAATTATAGGCGGTATTACCAGATGGTGTTGCCGTTGAAAAGGCATATTGTGCCTGTTCAACGGAAGACGTTGACGTGTTAACGCGCCCTAAGTTCGCGCCAGTTGACCTCTGTGTTGGTTCTTTCTGTGCTTGTGCCTCATACCTCGACCCGCAAATATGGCAATTTAACTCATCCGGCGCAAGAGCATTGCCGCATTGGGGGCAGATTCGGCTTGACATAGCCATTTGAACGTCTCCTAAGATCTCGTGTTTTCGTGCTATTCGCATACACTCAGCAATAGCAGCATTGCTTTGCAGGCCCGAAGTATTATACTCTTTTCTATGTCTATCAACAACGTGCCAAGACATCCAAAGCAGAGGGGTACTACAATGACTATGCTCGCCGCCATGTTTTATGGCCCAATGGATATTCGACTTGAAGAGAGGCCTATTCCCGAACCTCAGTCAGGAGAGGTGCTTGTACAGGTAGCGGCGGCTACCACTTGCGGTACCGATCTAAAAACGTATCGACGGGGACATCCACTGCTTTTTCGTCATACCCCGGCTGGTTTTGGGCACGAGGTAGCCGGAGTAGTGGCGGCTGTCGGTCACGGGGTCACAAACGTTCATGAAGGGGACGCCGTCGTGGTGGCAAATTCCGCTCCTTGCCTGCAATGCTTCTACTGTCAGCGTCAACGTTTTAGTTTGTGTGAGGACATCCTTTTTCTCAATGGAGCCTATGCCGAAGATATTCTCGTGCCGCAACGCATTGTCCAGCAGAACCTCTACAAGTTGCCCACAGGAACACCATTCATTGCTGCCGCGTTAACAGAACCGCTGGCCTGTGCGTTGCATGGTATCGACGCCAGTGAGCTTCACGCTGGCGATACGGTAGTCATCCTAGGTGCAGGTCCATTAGGATTGCTGCTGGCGGCACTGGCGAAAATGCGCGGTACGCGCGTCATCATCACTGGGCGTGGTGAGCAACGGCTTGCCGTAGCGCGACGCTATGGAGCTGATGTCGTTATTGATGTACAGGACATGTCGCTGGAAAAGCAATGCGAAGCGGTCAAAAAAGAAACGGAAGGCGGGCGGGGGGCCGATGTCGTTATTGAGGCAATTGGGACACCTGAGACGTGGTCTCTGGCTGCTGCAATGACACGACCCGGTGGATTAGTCAATTTCTTTGGGGGGTGCGCGGCTGGAACGCAGGTGACATTAGAAACGCGTCCACTCCACTATGGCGAAATCACGACGAAAGGGGTCTTTCATCATACTCCGGCATATTTCGCACAAGCACTAGAGCTCATTGTGGGCCATCATATCGCGGTCGAGGCATTAATTACAGCGCGCTATCCCTTGGCGGCTACGCTTGAAGTGCTGGATCGCTTACAGCACAAACAAGGCATCAAGTACGCGCTGATCCCCCCGGCGTTTGAGCATGATCTCCTGCAACCAACAAACCCTGCGTAATCATCTGACTGTAGATATCGATGACCTGCTGTACCGTGAGGCGACCATTGGGGCGAAACCATGTAGCGACCTCAGTGCACATAGCGATAATGGCATAAGATGATATTTTGACATCGCTCTGCCGAAAGATGCCCTTATCCATACCATCATGCAAGAGTTCTTGCAGCAACGTCTCATAGCGGTCGCGCAAGGCGAGAATGTTGGTGCGATTATCACCTTCGAGCGCACGAATTTCCGTATCAATAATGAAAAACTCGTTTTTATAGGTGGTATGCAAGCGAATGTGATTCGCGATCGCCGCGTAAAGCCGTTGGTGCGGATCGCTCTGTTCACGTAGAATGCTTTCTAGGCTCGCGTTTAGTTGCCGCATATGGCTTTCCATGATCTCTACCAATAGGGCCTCCTTATTGGCAAAGTGGTAATAGATGCTGGCAGCCTGGATACCAGCTATACGCGCAATATCTCGTAAAGGGGCGGCATGATATCCATACTCCGCGAAGAGTTGTACCGCGGCAGCCAGCACATTTTCGCGTACGGAACGGCCAAAACTACCATTATTACCATTGCTAGCATTGCGGCCTTCTTGCTGCAAATTTTCAGCTATTTTTTTCTGTTCCATAGTGCTATTCTATCAGAAAACGCGCAGGTTGGATACTTATGTATTACCGTTCGCGTGTAATTTGCGTTGCATTTCAGTTTTCACAACGGTTGTGCCGATGGCGCGACCAACAATGATCGGCGTAGCTAAGACATCGGCGGCAGAATCGCTAATATCGCGCCGCGCCGTAATCACTTTCCGCGCCTCAAATTCCATGCGTCGAGAGGTACGTCCAATCTTAGTGATTCGCCCTGTTACCTCGACAAAATCGCCGGCAAATATTGGTGCGAGAAACTCAATGTTCTCATAGCCGACCAACAAGCCCTCATCGCCATCGTAGAGAATAGCCAGTTCTGTAGCTACGTCCCCAAAAAGTGAGAGCATGTGTGCTCCATTTACTAGTTGCCCACCATAATGTGCATCACTGGCACTTAAACGCACACGAATGGCTGATGTATATTGTTCAGAAGTATCCATACTAGGTTTCCTTCCATTAGGCTAACAAACGGTAGTTAGATTACGTCTATATGGACGGAGTGGAGAATAGGTTTGCGAATACGTTAAGTATACACTATCATCTTTTCACAGGTAAATAGGGTGAATTTGGCATCTCTTCAGTCCTGCTTTGCAAACAGTCATGCATCGCCTTGTTATGATCAGAAATAGGCTCTGCATGGCTGCGCGAAACCTCGCTTGCTCAACTAATTTGTACTTTCAATCGGATACACCTTTGGATTGGTTTGTGGCTCTTGTGGAGTAATGGGTGGCTCTTTGATCTGCTCAATTTTCCCGAGTAAGATCAGGAAGCAGAGGATGCCGAGCACGAGAATGGCACCGGCCACTAAGAAATTTGCGGCAAATGAACCAGTACTCTGAAAGATGAACCCGGCCGCAATGGGGGCGACAATCCCAGCCAGGTTGTTGAAAAAGTTCATAATGCTGCCGACGGTCCCTACTGTTCCTTTCGGGGCGATCAATCCCGGAATACTCCAGCCGATAGGGGCTGCGAATGCGAGTCCGCCAAGCGCGATGGAGATCCAGATGATCGCCACATTTGCATCGGTAGTAAAGGCGGCTCCGATCACGGCAATTCCTAAGAGTAGCCCTATGGTAAAGAGCGTCTTACGCACTCTAGTCGGGTTTTTCCCCCTCTTGATTAAGATATCGACTAACCAGCCGCCAATCACGATGTCAGTGATGGTGGCTACCACCCAGGGAATAATCGTGTAGAAGCTGCTCTTCAAGACGGTCATATGCAACGCCGTCTGGAGGTATCCTGGTATCCACGACAAGAACAAGTAGAACGAGTAGCCATAGGCCATAAAACCCAGCGTCAAACCCCAAACTTTCGGCTGTCGCAAGAGGAAGGCTAAGTTCGCCAATGGATTGCCTGCTTCCTGTCCCTCCTGTTGGGAGCCACCTTCAACGATATAGGAGCGTTCTTCTGGTGCTAATCGCTTTGACTGGCTTGGATCATGATATGCTATCCAGAAGAGGGCGCAATACAGCAAACTGAGCGTCCCTGTAACGTAGAAGCCCGCTCGCCATCCCCAGAGCGTGACAGCTACTGCAACGAGCGGGACGCCAATAACGTTTGAGAACTTGGCAGCCGCATCAAAGGCAGAGGTTGCCAGGCCGCGCTCTTTGGTGGGGAACCAGTAGCCGGTCGCCTTGGCGGCGCCTGGGAAGATCGGTGCTTCCGCCGCGCCAAGAATGAGCCTCGATAGAAACACAAGTCCTAGGCCACTGACGATGGCCGTCATAAAGGAGGCTACGGCCCAGATAAATGTCCCGATACGCACCAGCCACTTGACACCAAAACGATCCAGTAACACCCCAACTGGAACCTGAAGCAAGACATAGGACCACAGGTAGGCAGAAATGATGATGCCCATCACTCCTGAAGAAATATGAAACTCCTGTTCAAACGGTTTCGTGGCGACGGAGATATTGATACGATCAAAGTAGTTAATCAGGATGCCGGTTCCTAAAAGCCCAGCAATTCCCCAGCGTACATTTCCAATTCGTCGTTGCATGGTAGACCTCCTTGGTTTCTGTTTCTTCTGCATAACCTCAATAACATAGTAACCGCACAGCGTTAAATAAAACGTTAAAAAATAGTAGTAAAAAACATGACAGTGGCATGAAACGTGTTACTTTACTCTGTCTCACGCACTTCGCGTACTAGCAAGGGTATTAAGCTGTTATTAAACGTCGCGGCAGGCGGTCCGCTGCGACTCCCCCGATCAGGGCAAATAGCAGGCGAGGTACCATGCCAGCGATGAGCACGATACCCATAGCTGTGGCAGAGTGGGTCATAAGTAGAACCTGCCAGGCCAAAGCGAGATAGAAAAAGCCATCGCCCAGATTCGAGATGGTCTGACCGATCCAGATCATCGCAAAGGGTCGCGAATGTAAGGCACGAACAAACTTCACGCGTTTGACCAAAGAAGAGAACATGAGCTGAAATACCTCAATAATCCTTCACTACTGATCATTCGTTTTCACGACTATAGTATACCCGAAGAAGGGCTGCACAAAAAGCCATGTTGGGAATCTCTCCATAGGTGTGTGATACAATAGTCGATGACATGGAGAGCGAACAGCAAGCATGGAGGCATAGAGCAGATGGCGGTTATTCATGGCATCCTACTGGATATCGATGGTGTACTGCATGTTGGTATGCATCCCATCCCCGGGGCCGCTGAGACGTTGCGCTGGTTGGAACAGCAGGGCTACCGCACCTGTCTGGTGACCAATACCACGATTATGGCACGGGTTACACTGGCACAGCGTTTACGCGCCATTGGTCTGCTTGTGAGCGAACAACAACTGATCACAGCTCCGGTGGCCACGGCTAACTATCTTCGTCAGCACTATGCAGGGAAACGTTGCTGGGTACTGACCAAAGGGGACACGATCGCAGATTTTGCGGGGATCGATCTGACGCCGTCGCATGCCGAGGTCGTGGTGATCGGTGGGGCAGAGGAGTTGCTGTCATACGAAACCATGAATGCTGTCTTTCGTCTGCTAATGGATGGGGCAGCACTGGTAGCGATGCATACCAATCTCTACTGGCGGACACCTGATGGATTGCAATTGGATAGTGGGCCATACGTGTATGCATTGGAACGAGCGACAGGTCAACGGGCGATGGTGCTGGGCAAACCGAACCGAGCCTTTTTTGAACAGGCTTTGTCCAATCTGGAGGTAGCTGCATCCGAGGCGGTGATGTTCGGAGATGATGTAGAGAACGATGTCGGTGCCGCCCAACACGCGGGCTTACGTGGGGTACTGGTCTGCACGGGCAAGCATCAGGCCGATTCGCCACTCTTGCAGCAGGTTCATCCTGATGGGATTTTGCCGTCGATTGCCGATGCGCCACAGTGGCTGACTCTTGCTGCGAAATGACCATCTCATCGTGTGACTTTTCTGCCCTCGATTTGGTAATCTTACCACTTTGGCTCTATCTGCATAACTTCTCAACCAATTCTTAACCACTTTCCCAAGACAGGCGCAGGTGTTTCCACTATACTCATTGACAATTGATATTTTTTGAGTAGAAGGGAATATATTGTGTCACAATACCCGCCACAGCAACCCTGGGAACAGCAATCAGAACAGTCAGATCAATGGCAGCAGAAACCACCTTCACAGTGGCCAGGTCAGCCACATTCTCAACCTGTGCCACCACAAGGCGTACAGCAGCAGCCACCGCCCTCACAATGGCTAGGGCAACCCCACTCTCAACCTGTACCCTCACAAAGCTCACAATGGCAACAGCCGCCACCCAACTTTCAGCAATCGGGTTCTCAATGGCAACAGCCAGGACAATACCCTCAGCAACCCATGTATCAAGGGAGCGGATTTCCTCCACCGCAACCACCAAAGAAAAAGTTACGCCGAGGTTTCTGGATTATCAGCGGTATTCTCGCGGCTGTGGTAGTGTTCTCCTGTGTAGGTATCGCTGCCATCATGGCAAATACTGGAAAAGCCGCGCAATCTTCCGTCGACACGACGCTTACAACATCTGCAACCACTGTTGCCACGCAAGCGGCGATAACCTCGAGTTCAAACTCGAATTCGAATTCGGGCGGCAGTACCTGGACAACTATGCATACATTTAGTGGCGTTGGTCTCAAAAAGACGGCGATCTTCACCGTCGGCAACGATTGGAAGATCATTTGGAAATGCGATATAAACTCTTTCGAAGGAGGGCAATACAACGTAATTATAAGTGTCGTTGGCAGCGATGGCATGCCAGTTGACGCAATTGCGATTAATACAATCTGTAAAACCGGGAACACGGGCAATAGCACCGAGGAACACCACGGCGGAACAGCTTATCTTGATGTAAACAGCGAGGGGGCCTGGACAGTCACTGTGCAAGAACTAAAGTAATTGATTGTACAAACTCGCACTTATCCTAAGTGGATTTCGCGTTGTGGCGTGATACAATGCACAGAAAGTGACTAGCTAATCACCTATCTGGAGTTGTATCATGCCACAGTATATTACTGCACCTGAGCTTACTGACGATTATATTCACACGGTATGGGAAACGCTTCCTCAGCATGTGCGGCCCACATTTTTGCTGCCCAGCCAAGCGCTTTCCGAGCAGCTTGGTTGTGAAATCACCATCGCGAGCGAGACATTTCAATATACTGGCAGCTTTAAATTTCGTGCGGCCTATAATCTTCTCTCCAGCGTGCCAGAGCCGCATATTGTTGCCGCCTCATCCGGTAATTTTGGGCAGGCAGTGTCGTATGCCAGTAAATTGTTGGGCAAAAGTTGCATCATCGTCATGCCAAATACCTCAGCACAGGTGAAAGTTGCCTCGGTTCTTTCCTATGGCGGCGTGGCGGATCTGATTGATGTGCGCGAAATTAGCCGTGTCGGACGAGTACAACAACTGCTGGCACAATTTCCTGGTTCATTTGCCGCGCCCGCCTATGATGATTACCGCGTGGTGGCAGGCAATTCGACATTGGGCAAAGATATTTTTAGCACTGCTCCCTTTGATTTTGTCATCGTCCCCGTTGGTGGAGGAGGTCTCATTTCTGGTATCACTGTGGCAAGAGATCACCTGCAATCACACACGAGAATCATTGGAGCGGAGCCACTCCCAGGCAACGATGCCGCTCGCTCCCTCCAAAGTGGGCAACTCCAGCACAATGAACATGAGCCTGATACAATCGCTGATGGCGCGAGAACACTGAGTCTGGGGAAGATTAATTGGGAAGTTGTGCAACAGGGCGTGGACGATATCATTGAAGTTCCAGACAAAGTCACTCTTGACGCCCTGAGACGCTATTTCCGCTATGCCAACCTCAAAGTTGAGCCAACGGGTGCATTAGCCCTGGGAGCAATGCTCGCGCAACCCAGCAGGTTTTATGGTAAAAAAGTTTGCTGTGTGGTCAGCGGAGGCAACGTCGATCCTCTGGTGTATGCGCAAGCACTGACGTAGTAAGCTGAGTATCTCTAACACACTGCTTTATTTTGTGCGCTGGCGAAACGTCATCGGGAGGTGCTTAACGCCATACACGATATTACTACCAGTCGCTTCCAAAGGAACGCCTGGTACGCGCTTGATGTCATCGAAGCGTTCCAGGAGCAGATTCAGCGCGATTTTGGCTTCCAGTCGTGCCAACGGGGCCCCAAGACAAAAGTGAATGCCATGTCCGAAGGCAATATGCCGATTGGGTGTCCTGCGAATATCAAAGCTATCAGCAGAGGGAAATTGTGCCTCGTCACGGTTGCCGGAGCCTATCCATGCCAGCACCATCTGACCTTCGCGTATCACTTGATCCCTGATGGTGATATCGGCAACAGCACCACGATACATCAATTGAACCGGAGAGCGATAGCGCAATACCTCTTCGATAGCTCCTGGCAGTAATGCTGGCTCAGAGCGTAGTTCCTCCATGACTGCGGGATGCTCATCGAAGCAGAGAAGTGCATTGCCAATGAGATTGGTCGTCGTTTCGTTGCCCGCGACCAATAATAAGATGCAAAAGCCCAGGAGTTCTTGCTGGTTCAGATGTTGCCCATCGATTTGCGCGTTCAGTAAGGCAGTGATGAGGTCATCTTGCGGTTCCTGATGGCGTTGCTGAATCATGTGCAGGAAATATTTTCCCATTTCTGCTTGCGGGTTGCCTCCTGGTGAGAAGGTGGCACCAACAATAGCATCTGACCAGAGCTTGAAACGCTCACGGTCTTCCTGTGGAATGCCCAGCATTTCCGCAATTACGATTACTGGCAGTGGATACGCCAGGTCGTCGATGATATCCAACTGCCCTGTTGCAGCAACCTGGTCCAGCAAGGTATTGACAATGGCGGTAATACGCTCTGTCAGTCTAGCCACATTGCGCGGGGTGAAGGCCTGCGTCACGAGGATACGAAACTGGCGATGGCGGGGAGGGTCCATACTAATCAGACTTGAACTCAGCGGATCGCTGCCCCCTCCCGCACCTCTTTCAGAAGAAAATGCGCTATAATCAGAGAGCACACGCTGCACATCATCATAGCAGAAAACCTGCCAGAAGTTATATTGTGGATGATAGTAAACCGGGTGTGCTTCACGCATGGAACGATAATGGGGAAAAGGATTAAGGGCATCATCTTTTGTGCTCGTTTGCATCTAGGGTATCCTCATATATTTCTAACTGTACATGGATTGCTACGTGTTTAATGCGCCTTCGGTGTTTGAAGTGGCCTCTAAAGCGGTGGATATGGCCGAAACCAGCGTTTGCAAGCGAAACGGCTTCTCGACGATGCCCGCAAGAGGTGCCACACAGCGCGCCTTGACTAAATCTGAGTTCGTAGCCGCGGTACAAAGTATCAGAGGTAATGTTTGGGTGTGGGAATGAGAAGTGAGATATCGCAATACATCGATGCCGTCGATATCGGGCAGGGAGAGATCCATGATGAGGACATCAACTGGCAAGTGGTGAGTAGCAGCCGAACCCAGCAATGAGGTACTCAGCTCATCCGGGAACTGAGAGCCTTGAACACCTTGCGCTAAAGCCCGAAGGCATTTTATGGAGGTTTCATAGATGGTGACTTCGTGACCAGCAAAGTGTAGCAATGTTGCGCATAGTTTTGCTATACGGGGATTATCTTCTAGCAATCCAACCTGGGCCATACGTGTCACAAATCCTTTGTTCGTTTGGAAATATCTACTCATAAATTGTAGTAGGTCTATGTAGTTCCTGTCAAGCTAGCGGGTATTTTGGTTCAGGTCGTATGGTTTACCCGAATTACGTGTTCTGTCGCCTTCGGCGACAGAACACGTAATTCGGGTAAACCACTCGACCTAAGCAATGAGCATAGGCCACTGGTCAAAAGTCGCGCAAAGATTCGATGACAGGGCGACGTGAAACTATATGTGTACTGATTACCGCCGCTATCATGGATGCCGTTGCGGCCACAAGTAACAACAACAGATAGGGCCATGGTATCGCAAGGGCTTCTGGTGGAGGATCAAACACGCAGGTAAGTATAGTAACGAGCATCTGAGCGATACCGAATCCAAGCAGTATACCAATACAACCACCACTGACTTGGATGAGTAAACCTTCGCTCCACAGAAACGCTCCCAACTGCTTCTGCTTCGCGCCAAGAGCGGAGAGAAGCGCGAAGGTGCGCTTCCTCTCCGCCAGCCCAAGAGCCAGAATAAGTCCCGTTGTACCTGCGACCATGAGAATAGCGAAAAGCAATTCCAGGCTAGTGAGGCCGCGCAAATCTACAGAGGTGAGGCTAGAGCTAACTTTACGCTGAGTCGAACCAATATCAGTAACCCTGGCACCTGGAATTGGACTTACTAATGCACGAGTGCGAAGAGCTAGATCAGTAGGGTTGCTGTTACTATCAACGCGCATCAACACAACTTCTGCCGCGCCATTACCAGTTTGTTGTGCTATATAGTTGGCATTGGCGATCAAGAAAGAGTCCTTAGGGGCAGTAGGAAACTCTCGTACTACACCAAGGAAATGAAAGGTCACGACATGGTATTGATGATCGCTGACACTCTGTAGACGAAGGTTGATGCGATCGCCTGGATTGAGTTGGTAATTCGTCATCGTTTCCTCTGAGACCAACACACCATCTGGGTGAGTAGCCAGAGCAGCTAAGGTCGCTTGCGCATTGCCATTGGCAAAAAAGGCATTGGACATATTCGTGGTATCCCCTATATGAGCGGGGTCAATGCCATAGAGATCTTGCAAATCGTTACCGACATAAGCGAAGCGATGCTGCATCTGTTGAATGGCGGCCACACCAGGTAACGCCTTCAATTGGGTCAGCATGCTACCTGGTGCAAAAGCAGTTGAACCTGTTACAGCGACGTCGGCACCATTGGTTAGTTGAGCATCTACTCGGGATTGCGCATTATAGGTGGTATTAAAGACAGCAGTTGAGGTTGCGAAAGAAAAGGCCAGTGCGACCATCACCACACCCTGTGTTACACGCACAGCTTGCCGGCCTAACGATGCCGCAACAACACCTGAGAGATTCTTGGCAATAGGGCGCAAAAGACTCGTGAAGAAACGACGTCCGCGCATGAGGCCACTGCTCCATAGGCGCATAGCCAATAGTGCTACGCCACACCACAAGCAAAGTGGTGCGAGAAATGTCTCGTAGGCTACAGAAGTTCCAGCAACACCTTCTGGAACTAAAACCACCTGGTACCCAGTACTTGCTGTGCGCCAGAAGATAAGAGCGGAAATTGCCAAGAGAATAACATCCAGGAAAATGCGCTGCCACAAGGGTTTTCGTCCACGCCCTACCATAGCACGAGCCACCATAATTGTAGAATAGCGTGCTTGCAACCAGGCTGGATACAAAACAGCGACAACTGCCAGGCCAAAACCTACAAGCGCGGCACTAACTGTCCAAAGAATAGCTGTCACATTAGTAAACATAGCAACTTGCGTGATCGTTCCGGCGGCAAGAAATGCTAACAACAATCCTAAAATGACACCGCCGATACCTACGATGATGGCTTCCAGTGCCTCCAATCGGAGTATCTGTGCCGTGGAAGTACCGCGAATACGCAGCAAGGCTTGTTCCTGGCGACGTCGCGTAGAACCCGAAGCAGCGACGGCTAGCGTGAGTAAAATGGCAAGCACAGCACCAGGAATCCCAAGGAACAAGAAGAGTACGAGCGCATAGAGAGCATCTTTGCGCACACCATCAAGTCGTGCTGCCAGGTTATTACCGACAATACCGTTCCCGACTATGCGAGATTCAAGATTGTTTGCCAACTGCTGCACATACGTGTAGGCAGTATCTGGATCAGTAGGCAAATTATGGGCAATGCTCACATGTAACTGCATTCGTACCGAATCAGGACGTATAGTTGATTGAGCATCAAACAACTGGTGCCATTGAGTAGTTGGTAGTATGAGCACGTTGTCAGGAGGTGCCTGAGGAGCTGTTCCGGTCGGCACGCCAACAGATTGAAAGAGCGAATCGGCATTGGGAAGATCAACGATGCCGCCAACTTTGACCACAACAGAGGGGAGACCTAAACGTTGGATAGTGACGATATCGCCAACCGTCACATGCAGGTTGGCGGCTGTTTGCTGAGCGACCAACACGCCATTATCATACGAGCCAATAAGTAGCCGCAGTTGTGAGGGGAACTGTTGACGATACTGTGGATCCAAACCCAGCACTTTACCTGCTCCTGTCGTTTGAACAGTGTTATTCGTGTTGGAAATAAACCCTGAAACATCAGCGTAGCCGACGGCTTGCAATGCTGTATAGTGCGTACTTTGTCCCACTGCTGATGCGACAGCCTGGACATTGGTGCCCGGTGAAAGCTGAACCTGCCAATCAACAGGCACATCAGAGGTAGCGCGTTGCGTCATTGAAGCCGTGCTGGATGCAATAAACGCTCCAATCGAGGCTAATAAAGCAACGGTGAGCGCGACACCAAGGATCGATCCAAACAAACGTCCAGATCGATGCACAAATAATCCTTTAAGCCAAAGTAGTGTGAGCATTACGCTTTCACCTCCAGAACGCCATGGTGCATATGCCATATACTGCTCATACGCTCAGCCACAGCCAAATCGTGAGTTGCGACAACGAGGGCAATAGCGGTGCCCTCAAGCGAGGCGAGCAAGACATCAAACAGATGCTGTGCAGTAGGATGGTCGAGTTGTCCTGTTGGCTCATCCGCGAGAATAAGCATGGGGTGAGAGGCAATGGCGCGTGCCACTGCCACGCGCTGGGCCTGTCCGCCTGAAAGTTCCTCAGGCAGTTTCTCGGCGAGAGATTTCAAACCGATACGATCAAGTGCAATGAGAGCAGAAGCGCGTGCCTTATCTGCCTGAACGTTTCCCAGTAACAGAGGAATCTCTACATTCTCGACCACGGTGAGAGGAGCGAGAAGACTAGGCATTTGGAAGATGACGCCTACCCTTGTTGGGCGCAAGGTTTCACGTTCGCCAAGAGCTGGCCAGCTAATACTGCCAGATGTCGGCATGTCAATGCCAGCCAGGAGATGAAGCAAGGTGGATTTCCCACTGCCGGAAGGGCCAACGAGGGCAACACGATCGCCAGAAGCGATGGTACAGGTGGCGGAAGCAAGGGCAGTGACAGGTGTTTTGCCCTGAGTATAAGTACGCCCACCATTTTGTATCTGAACAAGTATCTCAGTCATGAACAACTCTCCCATCGAAGATGCGAACGACCCGATCAGCATGAGTTGCCAGCGCGTCACTATGTGACACAATAAGCGTGGCACCGCCTTCGGCCCGACGTGTTTCAAACAAGCGGAGGATATGTTTCTCGGTTTCCGTATCAACCTCTCCAGTCGGTTCATCTGCCAAGAGAATCTTTGGCCCGGTAGATAAAGCGACGGCTAAGGCTGCGCGAGCTGCTTCACCCCCTGAAAGCTGCGAGGGACGGGCGTTAAGATGATCTTGCAAACCTACCAGGTCAAGCAACCTCTTTAGTCGTTTTTCGTCTAACTTGTGTGCGAGGCGCATTTGTAAACGCATGTTATCTTTGATAGAAAGCTGATCAAAGAGGTTGCGGGACTGGAGCATGATGCCAATCTCGGCGGCTCGCATGGCCGCTCGCTCAGCTTCTGGTCGACGAGTCAGTCGCTTACCCATCAATACCACATGCCCGCCATCTGGCTCATCCAGGCCGACGAGACAGGATAACAGTGTTGACTTACCGCTACCGGAAGGTCCCATCACTACGACAGTCTCACCTGCATTCACATGAATACTGACACCGCGCAGTGCTAACGTCTCATCTTCTCCGGTATGGTAAAAACGATACAGGTCAAATGCTTCTAAAACTACCATCGTATTACACCCACTTGAAACTGCGCGAAATGCGCGCCCACTGATCGACATTATCTGCCCCAACAGGTGCCCAAAGAGTCAGGGTTGCCAGCGTGCCATTGATATAAAACAGGTAGCAATTGTTTTCGTTGCGAACCTGCTTTCCAGTTACTGGGTCAGCTACTGAGTTGGAAGTATAGGTCATAAGTACGGCTTGCCCTGAGGGTAACTGCACTTCTTTTATAATCATGTCCCGAACAGCGCTAGCGTTCTGCTGTAGAGTAACAGCCTGATCGGTACGCACACTATTCACGGTAGGAGCGATGGTAGCTTTCGCAACGCTCACTTGTATTCCATCGAGATTAAATACAAAGCTCACATCCGAAGTTTGTAGTGTTCGCGCCCAGCCTTCAGGTACGTCCAACTGGAAGCGGCCAACAGAGGAACTAAAGGTAACGAAAGCCTGCGAATCAGGAATATCGCTGGAACTAACTTGTGTAGTATTGATGGGGGCAACTGATTGTGCAGTAGTAGTTGAGTTAGCAGTGGGTTGTGAGGATGAGGTCGTGTTAGTGGACCCACTACACGCACCAAGCACGAAGATGCTCAATGCTACTACCACGATAAACGGGAACTGTTTTAGCAATTTCATGGGTATGGGCTACTCCTTCAACGTCTTTTCTGAGCCAGCAATTAAGGACAACAGGTCCTCTTTGCCGATTTTGCAAAGCATACCGCTCAAAAATGAGAAGAAGATGAATTTTGATGTTTTCGGAAGAAGTGAAGAGAATCAGAAAATGCGCTTAAATAATCCAAGAATTTTCATGTTTATCTCATGTTTGAGCGGTATGCTATTCTACAATAGAGAAACTTGTTTGAAAAATTTAGAAAACGAAGCAATAAAAATCTGTATACTCAAGAAGGCTGATCCTTCAAAGTAAAAGCGAGATTTTGCTCAAGACAATAGAGGGATATCAAATTTATGCGTATTCTCATTGTAGAGGATGATCCTCGTTTAGGTCCTAACCTGAAGATGGGGTTGGAAAGAAGTCATTATGCCGTTGATTTAGTCAGCGATGGGGAAGATGCCGTTTATATAGGTATTACCACATCCTATGATCTCATCATTCTGGATATTATGCTACCACACCTCAATGGATTCGAAGTTTGCCGTCAGTTGCGTAACGGAAAGAAGACGATGCCTATTCTCCTCTTAACCGCACTCGGCGAGGTCGATCATCGCGTTACCGGACTAGATGCGGGTGCAGATGACTATCTGACAAAGCCTTTTGCGTTTCGCGAGCTAGAGGCGCGTGTACGTGCACTTTTGCGCCGTGAAAGTTTAGCGAAAACGGTGGAATTGCACTTTATGGACATTACGCTGAATACAGGTACACATGAAGTACGGCGGGGTGAACGAGTAATCCCTTTAGTGAGCAAAGAGTATGCGCTGTTAGAATTTATGTTACGTCATCCAAATCAGGTACTGAGTAGAAATATGATTGCTGAACACGTTTGGGATTGCGACGCGGACCACCTTTCCAACGTCATTGATGTGTATATCCGCTATTTGCGACGCAAGCTCTGCGAACAGAATGAGCCAGATGTTATCCAAACGATACGCGGCTCTGGATACCAGCTAAAGGAGCCAGCATGATAAAGATTGGCAGGTTACATATATGGCCGCTGGGGATTCGCGCACAATTAATGTTATGGTACACGGTGGTTTTTGCGCTGCTCATCCTCTTATTTAGTATCATTCTCTACACTACACTGCAAACATCCCTTGCGACCGGCGTAGACACGGCCTTGCGAATCCGTACACAACAGATTGCAGCAGGTGTTAGCATTGAAGGAGGGAAAATCTCTATTCAAGATGTCACGGGCGATTTGCCAGGGCTCGAAAATAGTGCAACTCCTGGCCAGAGCAACAAAACCAATCTAGTTAATGGCAATCAAACAAACTTGCCAGGCAGCACTGGTATAACCGAAGCTCAATCAGATGCCAACATAGGGACACTGGTGCGAATTCTCAATAGTAAAGGCCAAGTATTCTATAGTTCTCCTGCATTCAACGATCTTTCGGTGCCAACCAGCAGTATAACCGATCCGCTCCATGGTGAAGATTGGCAAGGAACTGTAACAGCCCATGGAAGACTGACGGTGCGACTCAACAGCATGGCATTGCTTGATGGTAACAATATTTTTGGAGTAATCCAGGTTGGAGAGTCACTGGCACAGCTTACTTCTACACTCAAGAGTATCACCATTGCGCTGCTGGCTATCGCCCCTTTTGTCCTTCTACTTGGTGCCATTGTCAGCTATTGGTTGGCAAAACGAGCATTCAGGCCAATCCTCCACCTGACGCGTACTGCTCGCGAAATCAAAGCTGGTGATTTACATCGACGTGTACCTGTGCCATCGGCAAGAGACGAAGTACACGATCTCGCTTTAACCCTCAACGAGATGATCGGACGACTCGATCTGGCATTTACGCAACAACGCCGCTTTGTCGCCGATGCCTCGCACGAACTGCGTACACCAGTGACCGTCATTCGCAGCATCACTGATGTGGCACTCGTAGAGCCCCTCAGTTCAGAAGAATATGTCACGACTCTCCAAGATATCAATGTCGAAGCCGAGCAACTGGGTCATCTCATCAACGATCTACTGGCATTGGCACGAGTAGATGAGGGACAGACAGTACTTGATAATGAATGTATACGCCTTGATCTCCTAGCATTTGATGTAGCGTCAGCTATGGAGCCACTAGCAATAGAGTGCGATCTCACGGTACAATTTGGTACAATGGAACCGGTCATTGTACAAGGGGATACGGCGCGGCTCATCCAAGTCATGATGGGATTGGTGGACAACGCAATAGCTTACACCAATACAGGCGGTACTGTTACCCTTAGCGTTACTAACCATGAAGCAAGCGCAATTTTTTCTGTAAGAGATACTGGCATAGGCATTGCTCCTGAGGATATCCCCCATATTTTTGAACGTTTCTATCGCACCGATCCCGCACGGTCACGAGTAGTCGGCGGTAGTGGGCTTGGTCTGGCTATCGTAGATTGGGTGGTACGAGCGCACGGAGGTGCAATCTCGGTTGAGAGCCAGGTAGGGCAAGGTGCAACCTTCACCGTGACGCTGCCCACAGCTTCGCCATCAAAAATGAAAACAGGCGATCTCACCCTACAGCAACTGAAAGCTGCTGAAACACATTAGTTCCAGCAGTTACGATGGGAAAGGGAAATGCCCCGTTTTGTATCGTCTATAAGCGAAATATGCTCTCTCGACGTGAGTCACTTAATGCTGTACAATCTTAAGCGGCGAAAGAAACCATTCTATAGGATTATTGAGATGTATGTATGAGTGACAACAACATTGAGAAAAAACACCCCATCAGTACGGTACGCTTCGGGATGGGGAAAGAAATACAGCTCTACAACGATGAACTGGTCATTACTGGGCAAGAAGAAGAGAGAGAACTGCATATCGACCTGGTGGCAATACAACGTTTGACATTAATGCCTGGTGAGCCAAATCCGTCCAAGCTGATTTTGTTGGCTGATCTGGACGATGAGACCGATGTCATACTTGCCGAAGGTATGACGAATGCACGAGATTTCCGCGCTATGCTGCCACACCTGATCGAACTTTGCCCAGATGTACAACTAGACCCGCCGGATATGGCTGAGCAGTTGCGGCAGGCCTTGAACAACAAGAGAGCCTATTCACTGACCTGTTATGGCACCATCCTGTTGCTGCTCATCTTTCTCTATGTACTCTATCTGGTGGTGGTATTTATTGGAGCGCACCACTAAAGGTTTTTTGCTAGAAAGTGAGTCTCCGTATGACGTCTAGCCAGGGCGTTCGTTTTGTGCCTGACATGAGTAATGATCCACGTATTCGCGTTTTTCGACGCAGATTTGATGCTGTTGGTGAATTTGAAGGGATGGAAGTTGATGCATACGTGCTGATCACCACGACAAGCGTTGTGGTGCTTGATACGCTGCTTTGCCCCGAAGATGTTGAGAGCATGATGGAGCTGGTGCAAAGCGATTGTGCTGGACGGCAGGTGCTGGTTGTGAATAGCCATGCTGATTGGGATCACGCCTGGGGCAACGCCTATTTTTGCGGCAGGCACTACACGCCTATCATTGCACATGAGCAAGGTGTGGTACGTATGACTTCGGAAGAGGCACGGGTAGAGCTTGCCGACTTCCAACATCGCTACTCCATCTTCCAAAATGTCGCGCTTGTACCAGCAACACTGACGTTCAATACGGGCCTCACCATTTATGGTGGTGATTTGACGCTTGAACTTCTACCTGCTCCAGGTCATCATCGCGACCATATCGCAGCCTGGATACCCGAATTGCGTTTACTCTTGGCGTTTGATGCAGTCGAGAAACCACTGCCTTGCTTAGAAAACGCTGCTGCCGTTCCCTCCATGTTGAGAACGCTGGAACGTTTTCTGGCTCTAAAGCCTGAGCGAGTATTATGTTCGCATGGCAAAACGACCAGTCCACAACTAGTCAAAGAAAACCTGGCCTATCTCCGCGAAATTGAACGCCGCAGTATGGCTTTCTTACAAGAACAGCAACCCTCTAACGTTGAACTAGATCACGCGGCGGCAGCGATTCATTACCCCTTTGACGAGGTGATCGAGGGAGTACACGAGGAAGTGGATCGCACATTTTATAGTTGGGCTCACAATGCTAATGCCCGTTATATGTTACAGTGGTTGATGGAAGAGGCTTCCCATGAGAGGAGGTGAAACAAATTGGCTATGCTACATTTCGTCTATTGCCCCATTTGTGCCACGCCTTTAGTGGAAAAGCATATCTATTCTGCGCATAGGCTAGTCTGTCCTGCCTGCACTTTTATTCATTTTCTTGAGCCCAAAGTGGTAACGGTAGTCGTCTTGCAATACGAGGGGAAATTCCTGCTTGGCAGACGCAATATCGATCCCGCAAAGGGACGATGGAGCTTCATTAGTGGCTATATGGAGCGCGGAGAAAAGGTCGAAGAGGCTGCTATGCGCGAGGTGAAAGAAGAAACCAACCTGGATGTGCAACTGGAACAACTAATTGGCGTCTATAGTGAGCGCGGCAATCCCCATGTCGTCATAGCCTTTCGCGCCAGCGTTCTCAACAACGACATCAGTGCAATGTTGGCCCAACTGGACGAAGTGAGTGAGTTGGCTTTCTTTGCACTCGATCAGATACCAACGTTAGCTTTCCCCACAGACCAGCAGATATTACACGACGTACAGTGTCTACACCCGACACAATTTTATGTCAAATGATCGGATTTCGGCTCGTCAGCTTCTTTTCGGTCAGGTTGTGCGATGATGCGTTCTGGTTTGAGTAGGGCTGATTTACTGCGGCGATTGCGACGGGTGAAGCGATAGAACACGAAGAAGAGCAGCACGATGAGGACTATTGGGAGTAGGCGAGTAAAGTTGAAGCCGCCACTTGTACCAGGGAATAGGTAAATATCATCGGCGGCGGCGAGCAGTTGTGTATAATCGGTTCCACCTAAGGCAATCGCATAAATGGAAATACCTCTGGGCATACCTGAAGCGATACCACTCCAATTTTGTCCACTATCATCGCTGCGTAGCACTCCCACATACGTACTTACATAAACAGTCGTCGGTGCGCGAAAATCCACAAAGACAGCACGCACCTGGGTTTTCGCCAGTGATTGTAAACTTTCGGCCCAATGTGCGCCATTGTCGGTGGAACGCAGAAAACCCTGGCTGGTGCCAGCAAAAATTAGCCCTTGTGCGCCGCCACTGATTGACGCGGGTTGAATGGTGTAAACGACGGTTTGCGCGGGTATGCCGGTATTGAGTGCTTGCCAGTTTGTACCCCGATTATCAGAGCGATACACGCCTAGCGAAGTCGCAGCCCAGAGGTGATGATTTTCGGTATCATAGGTCAGGTCGTTTATAGTGGCATTCGCGTCTATACCATGAGAGATTGATGACCAGGTTGTGCCATCGTCCGTGCTCATATATACGTCATGTTGGACGGCAAGATAGATCGTATGGGGAGCATTGAGATCAAAAGCGAGTGCGGTAAACATGTGGGAGGTAAGCCTTTTGGCATTTTCGCCGACTGCACTCCAATGTTGGGCGGAATCGGTGCTAACAAATAGTCCATTATCAGTGGCGGCAAAAAGTTTTTTGTCTGTTGCATCCAAGGAAAGGGCGTGGATAGCGTTGGGTAGAGGAAGGCCTGAACTATGGTCTATCCAGTGTAGACCACCATCGGTACTGACTAAAACGTGTCCTTGTGCATCACCAGCGTAAAGGTTCTGGGGATTTTTGCTATCGACGGTAAGCGCGCGGATCTGTGAATGTAGTAGGCCGCTCGCTTGCCATATTCCACCAGCAAAAATACCCGCGTTGGTGGCACATGCGGACAGAGTGAGCAGGCAAAGTAGCACTAGAACAATACATTGGAAAAGCAAAGCTACTTTAGCTGAACCGTCTTTGCGGGCAGTGGTAAACATACAAGCCTCTTCTTACAACAAGGGGAGTTCTTCGCCTAGCCCCCGCTCTCGTGCTATAGTATAGACATGGGCCGCTGTAGCAAGGTCTTCGAGGGCAATACCTAAGCCTTTATACAGCGTAATATTTTCGGGCGCATCGCGTCGAGGGCCCTGTCCACCGACAACTTCGGAGAGTTCAAAGACCCTATTCCAGTCGAACAGCCCCTCTCCAACAGGGATAATAAAATCACCAGCCTCGGCGCGAGCCTGTTCTTTTGAATCAGTAACAATGAGATAGCTCTTTTGTAACGTGGATAGGTCGATTTCACGTTTCGTAGCCCAATTCGAGCCAATCGCATTGATATGGCACCCTGCTGACACCCATTCGCCGTATAAAACTGGTTCGGCGGAGGAGGTGCAGGTAATTAAAATATCAGCCACTTCGACTGCTTTCCGGGGATGACTGACTGGTCTCACCTCGATATGGAGCAAGCGTGACATCTCGTCGCAAAAGAGCTTACAGGCCTGAGGGGTACGGCTGTAGACATAGGCAGCCGTTATTGGTCGAACAGTGCAAACACCTATCAATTGGGTGAGAGCCTGCTGACCAGTACCGATGAGCCCTATGGTAGTAGCGTCCTCCCGTGCGAGATAGGAAGTAGCCAGTCCACTCATCGCGCCGGTACGCATTCTTCCCAGCCAGTCTGCTTCGATAATAGCCAATAGTTGACCATCTTGCGCACTGTAGAGCATTACAACGAACCGCACACCTTCGCGGAATGCTGTGTATGTTTTGAAGCCTAATACGCCAAGAGTAGGAGCGGCAGCGACGAGTATGTTTAATATGCCATTTGGCAGTTTGAGACGACTGCGTGGTGGATTGACCACGTACCCATCTGCCAATGCCCCAAAGGCCTGATTCAAAATCGCTATAGTATCAGGCATGGTTAGGACGTTTCGTACATCGCCTTCACGCAATACTAAAACCATCGAAGCAATCTCAACTAATTTTTTCGACGTATGATCCGCCGCATATACACGACGGTTTCTTCAATCTCGTAGTTCTTCGGTAATTTGTATTTTTTCTCGTTTTGTGGGAAAAGCACATCCTTAAGCCGATTGATGACTGGCAACGCGTTGCTGACAGTCTTAGAGGGCGGTGTTACACGCGCAATGAGACTACGGCGCAGCAATTCAATGCCGACACCTACAGCAACGGCACCGACGCTGGCAGCCAAACGCGGTATCTGTGGGTTATTCATCACGGCTGGAAGACGATTCTGTGTGGTCAATACCAGGCTGGTTGAAGGTATTGTTAAATCTTCTCCACATTGGCGGCAATACTGGTCGTCCTCGGAGCTTCTCGAGTGACAATTTGGACATAACATTTGATTGTTCCTCCATGAAAAGATGAGATATACTGCGATTTGTTGGGCATATTACGTATTCTTGGCACTCGCAGCATGTATATTGACGATGCCTTACCTTAAAAGTTTCCTTGTATATTATACAACGACATAGCTTGATTTCCCTTTCCTACTTCCGATTCTCCAAAATATTGGCAATGGCATCGATGACGATGGCGTTTTCTTCGATAGTATTGTAGAAGTAGGGGGAGACGCGTACCAGGCCGGGACGATGGTCAACAATAATATTTCGGTCGATCAAGGCGCTGACGATCTCATCGGGACGCTCCAATTCTAGCATTACAATAGCACTGCGGCGTTCTGGCTCTTGGGGCGCAAGCACATTCCAGCCATGCTCACGCGCACGCGCTATCAAGTCATTGGTCAAATAGCGCGTGCGTTCACAAATCGATTCAACACTGACCTCCAGAACAATATCAAGACCACCATTGGCGGTATATATCGTGGGTATCGAGGGCGTACCCATTTCAATACGCGTTGCCTCTTTGCGAAATTCAAACTCTTGTGTCTTAAATTGGAACTGCTCACGATGCCCAAACCAGCCACTAACAGTTGGTTCTAATGTTGCGAGTAGCCCCTCACGTATGTAGACGAAAGCCAAACCAGGGCCACCCATTAGCCATTTGAGTGTGCCAGTAACAAGAAAATCAATATCCATCGCGTTGACATTAATCGGAATTTGCCCTGTCCCTTGATAATCGTCAATGAGTACCAATGCTCCATTCTTGTGCGCTATGTCAGCAACAGCCCGCACATCTTGGATATAGCCACTGGTATAAAAAACGCGCGAGGTAGCGACCAGGGCCGTTTTAGTATCGACGACGCTTTCAAACAATTCGGGCGGCGTATAAATACGGTCGGGGCTCTGTACGAATTGGCTTTCAATGCCCAAGCGCTGTTTGACCAACCATTGATAAGAAAGAGTGGGGAAATCCATATCAGCCATCACAATTTTGTTACGTTCGCTGTAATCGAGGGCAGTAGCGATGGAACTGAGAGCGACAGAAACGCTGGGAGCAATGGCTACTTCATGCAGTTGTGCGCCAATCAGACGAGCAAACTTTTGGCGAGCCTTGGCAATCTCGCCCAACCAGATTTCGTACCACGCATGTGCGCCCCACTCGTTCCACATCTCCTGGAACGTTGCCAACCCCTGCATAGAACGCAGTGAAAGTGCGCCGAGTGAGCAGCTATTCATGTACGTTTTACGCTGTAGAATCGGAAACTCTTCCCGATATTTCAGTAACTCTGGATGTTCAACGGCCGCTGGAACTGGATATTGCATGCGGGACTCACTCATTGCCATAGCGAATGCTCCTCAAACAGTAGATTAGTTGGTCATTTGCCTATACGACACCGTGATAACCGACATGTGACATTATACTCTTTATTTTACTGTCTGGTAAGTTGAGAATCTAGTGTTTTGGCTAGCAATATTGCTGCACGCTCAACTTCTTCGCCAGTAGACCAGCGTCCCAGCGTTAGACGCAACGCGCCGAGCGCACGAGCGCGGGATATGCCCATGGAAGTCAAGACAGCCGAAGGTTCTGTGTTTCCCTCGTGACAGGCCGAGCCAGTAGAACTCGCGATGCCTGGCGTGGCAGCAAGGACATCTTCACCTATGACGCCCTCTACACTGATATTGAGTGTATTTGGCAAACGTGCGCTAGGATGTCCATTGAGATGGGTCTTGCCAGGAAAACGCGCCTCAAGTAGTGTTTGCAATTGGTCTCGTAGTTTTTGAATACGTGGGCAACTCTCGGCAAGTTGCGCTTGGGCTAGCACACAAGCCGTCCCCAGGGCTACCATGTAGGCGATGTTTTCTGTGCCAGCGCGACGCCCACCTTCCTGACCTCCACCATAGATAACTGGCTCAAGCTGAATGCCCGTACGTATATATAACGCACCAATGCCTTTGGGCGCATACAACTTATGTCCAGCGAGTGTCAGTAAATCAATGCCGAGCTCATCGACACGAGTTGGTATTTTGCCAACTGACTGCGCGGCATCACTATGCAGCAGAACCCCATGGCGATGGGCGATCTCAGCGATTTCTGCTATAGGTTGCAAGGTTCCAGTCTCGTTATTGGCGTGCATGATGCTAATCAGTACGGTCTGTGCATTGATCGCCTCCGCGACATCGGCAGGGTTCACGCGACCATAGGTATCAACGGGGAGATAGGTGATGCGAAAGCCGTGATGGCGTTCAAGGGCGTGGCAGGTATTGAGGACAGCAGGGTGCTCCGTTATCTGCGTGATAATATGATTGCCGCGGTGCTGCAGCGCCAGGGCAACGCCACGAATGGCGAGGTTGTCGCTTTCAGAACCACCGCCGGTAAAAATGATCGCGGAAGGTTCGCAGCCCAACAATTGTGCGACCTGTGTGCGAGCAGTAGCCACAGATTGCCGCGTCTCAAGTCCATAACGATGGGTACTTGATGGATTGCCAAAGTGCAACGCGATATAGGGCAACATCGCCTCAACTACCGCTGGGTCGACCGGGGTAGTGGCATTGTAGTCGAGGTAGATTGGGCCGTTGTGCAGGCCAGGATGCTGGAAACTCATCAATTACTGCTTCCTTTCACAGCGGACAATCCCTCAACCATGCGCGCTTGTATCTCTTCCCATAAGGCCCGCACATGCGCTTCTGTAGTGCGGAGATTACCGATAGCAATACGGATGGTAAATTTACCATGGAGTCTGGTATGTGAAAGGAAGAAGTGACCGGCGGCATTGATGTCACTCATAATAGCTTCATTTAACGCTTCTAACTGTGCCTCGTCGTCCATACCTTGTGGATGGGCGCGAAAACAGACTGTGCCGAAAGGAGTGGGAGCCATGCGTTCAAAGTCGGGGGCTGTATCCACCCACTCTGCAACCAGTTGACCGAGGCGATTATGCTCGTGGATGCGAGTAGCCAATCCCTCCTGCCCAAAATAGCGCATAATCATCCATAGCTTGAGCGAACGAAAACGCCTTCCCAGCGATGTGCCATAATCCATTAAATTGGGCTCAGAGTCGCCCTTGCCTTCGGTATTGCGCAAATATTCTGGCACGAGGCTGAAGGCAGCTTTGACAACCTCCGGCTTGCGCGTGTAAAAGACGCTGCAATCAATGGGCGTAAAGAGCCACTTATGTGGGTTTACGATCAAGGAGTCGGCCCGTTCGCACCCTTCTAAGATCCATTGCATGCTAGGATCAACGGCTGCCGAGCCACCATAGGCACCATCGACATGGAGCCAGAGTCCATAGCGTTCACAGATGTCGGCAATCTGGAGAACCGGATCAATGCTGGTCGTGGAGGTAGTACCTACAGTCGCAACCACGGCGAAAGGCAACCAGCCATTAGCCTTGTCTTCCTCAATGGCTCGTTCAAGTTCCATTACGTCCATGCGAAAATCGCTATCCACTCCGATTTTGCGCAACCCCGCCTGGCCTACGCCTAACACAATACCAGCCTTCTCGACTGAGGAATGTGCTTCTTGCGATGCATAGTAACGTAACCGCGGAACTTCGGCCCGACCAGACATACCATCCTGGCGAATATGCAGGTTGGGAATGGCTTCGCGAGCTGCCGCGAGAGCATAGAGTACCCCTGAAGAAGCGGTATCGTTGATTACGCCGAAGAGGGGTTGAGGCAATCCTAGCATTTGCCGGAGCCAGTCTAACGTCACTTGTTCTAATTCTGTCGCGGCAGGAGAGGTGCGCCAGAGCATGGCATTGACATTCAAGGCACCAGAGAGCATTTCACCGAGAATGCCGGGGCCAGAAGCGGTGATACCGAAATAGGCCATAAAGCCAGGGGAATTCCAATGGGTAATGCCAGGTAGCAACAAGTGGTCAAAGTCGGTGAGAATGACCCCCATAGCTTCCGGGTGTTGTGGAGGTTGAGTCGGTAGAGAGCGACGAATATCGCCCGGCGCGGTTTGCGCCAATACGGGGTAGTCGCCCACCTCTGCTAAATAGTCGGCGATCCAATCCACCACTTGATGTCCATACTGCCGAAATGCCTGTGGCTCCATATCGCTCGTGGCGTTTGGCTGCTGCGCTGCATCGAATTTGCTGGCTTCGTTCATAAGCTCCTCACAAGTAAAATAGGAAGAAAAATGCCCCCATCGAGAAGATGGGAGCATAAGACCTTTAGCGGAGAAAGCATCTTCTTTCCTGCTATTATAGCGCGAATTTTTGTGTAAGTTCGCGTGGGCTTGGCTCAACCAATACCGAACCATCGGGGAACACGATAGTTGGCACTCTTTGCATGCCTTTGTTCACGCGCACCACATATTCGGCGGCGCGGGCGTCCTCTTCAATGTTGATATATTCATAGGGTACGCCATGCGAATCGAACCAACGTTTCGCCATACGACAATCGCCGCACCAGGTGGTAGCATAGATTTTGATTGTTTCTTGCTTGGTTATAGGTTGCGAAATTGAATCCTGCACAGAAAGCTCCTTAAAATGCTGATTAAGATATGGGTTAGTATGTCTATCTATTGCAACACTCGTTGCGTGCAGGATATTCCCGCCTGATTGGTAGTAGGGTTATTGGTGCCTCAGCTTTCAGCCGTTTGCAAGGCTGGTTTATTGGCACGGTCTATGAGTATGTCGAGGAATTTCTTGCCACCGGTTGCGATGAGTCCAGGGTTGCGTGCCAGGATACCCATAATCAGGCCCGCGTTAAAGTCGCCTCGTAGCGCTTGTGCCATCTGCGCGGGTGTGAGACGTTTCATCAGGTCAAGCGCGTTATCCCACTGCTCATCGCTGTAATTCGTAATGCGCTTGTTAATCATATAGGAGATGTCCATGTCGCGTCCAAAGCGGAGACGCCAACGCTTGTCAAAACGTTCCAGGAACGCGGCAGAGGTGTTCCCAGCCTTCACGGCTTCCGCAGCCACTGTTCCCGCCATTTGGCCCGAGTAGATGGCAAAACGGATGCCCTCTCCCACCAGCGTCGAACCGTGACCGCCAGCGTCG
This sequence comes from Ktedonobacterales bacterium, assembly GCA_038209195.1. Lineage (GTDB taxonomy): Bacteria > Chloroflexota > Ktedonobacteria > Ktedonobacterales > Ktedonobacteraceae > JBBQXY01. The sequence goes on from JBBQXY010000001.1 coordinate 38,658, forward strand.
CCGGCCAACAAGAGGCCATCGCGAGAAAAGCGCGCTAGTGGTCCCTCGGAAGGAAAGAGACCTGTATGATATTCAATCGGACTGGCGTCTTTGAATTTATCCGTTAACAGTGGCAGGTCACGAATTATGCTGTCTAGATAGGTACGTGCATCGTCATCGCAATCTGGGTGCAGCACACCAACGCCTAGACGAACACGCCCATTGCCACGTGGAAAGGCCCAAGCATAGCCACGAGGAGCAAACTGGCTACCCATAATCAGGTAGAGCTCGTCTTGCGGATAGTTGGGGGCGTACATATCGTATTCCGCGCCGTACCCGTAGCGATGAAAGGCTTGGCCCATCTCTGTGCGTACGCCGACATGACGTGAAAAGCCACTGGCGTCAATGGTAACATCTGCTCGAATGGGAGCGCGCTCGTTGACATGATTCTTGACGGTGACGCCACGGACGTGCCCGTCTTCGAGCAATGTCTGCTCGACAGTGTGGTTGACACGCAATGTTGCCCCTGCCGCCACAGCCCGACCAGCGAGGTGTTGATAGAGTCCGCGCACATCGACCACACAGGCCACGGCGGGATTGTAATGGAGGGGAACCTCGCGATGGGGAGATACAAAGTAGACAGTATTGATAGGATGATAGAGATGGGATGGGATATGCAGTGCTTGCATATCACTGACCCAACTTCCACCGCTGGTATGAATTGGATAGCCAATTTCGTGCTGGCGTTCCACTATCAACGTTCGTACACCAAGTTTGGCGGCCGCTTCAGCGGCTGCCAGGCCAGCAGGCCCACCACCAACGATTAAGACATTCCATTGTTTTGACATGTATTACCTTCTTGAAAAAGACCTATCCAAAGAGTATTGCAAAGAGCAATCCTTGCGGTCGCGCACAATTTCATTCTTGTTAGTTGGATTATAGTGTATGCAGGTTCGTCATGTCTAGCTCAAGGGCCAAGGATAGTTCATTGAGCGTGGGATAGTGGATTGATGCCGTCCCATGTTCCCCAAGAGGCGATGGGGCGAAAGCGCGCAAAAAGTTCCTCGCGATACCAGCCTTCACGACGGGTACGTTTGATAACTTCGACATGGGGACTAGGCCCATAGGCAAAGGTCGTGATGGCGGGCAGGGTGTGCCAGAGGCTTATAGTTGCCTGATAAATAAGGGGGGCCTCGCCAACGCCAACCGAGTTTATAAGTTCGGGTTGTTGCAGGAGGTGCGCTGAAATGGCGGGTACGGCTTTAAGGAAGGACGATACGCTAGTAGGATGAAGGGTGGCACGAGTTAAAATTACCCATGGGCCTGGGTCGGGTGGAGGGGCAGGTACCATTCCTCTAAAAGGGTCGCGCCTGCCCCATTGACCGTGCCAACGCACAGGACGCATATGAACGCACCATGCCTCGTCCGCCCGCAAGTGGATGCGCCGCATGATGCTGGATGTCTGTTCAAATTGTAGCAAGGCGGTGTATGAGTCCCATACGGTGAAAAGCCCAAAGCGTTGCAGGTCTGCATGAGGGTCAAATACGCGCCCCTTGCCAACTCCTAGCAAGCGGAAAAAGCGCAAACCAGGGGTAAAGGTAAGCGGCAAACGATCTAACCCTAAATGGGCCATCGCCTGTAAGCTTGCCTGTTTCGGAAAATGGGCCAGGACGAAGGCTACTATTGGTTCGCTATCTGCCGCTTGCATGCACTTCCTTTACCACATCAAGTGGTTAGCTGCTACGATGTTCAGGGTTCATTAACGCCAGCACAGCAGTTTCATCCGTGCTTTGCGGTTTATAGTTGTCGGGAGCCTGATTATCAATCTGCCAAACCCAGCCCTTGCGTATGATATATCTCCAGTCCAAGTTAGTGGAGTTGTTGATATCGGCGGGTGTCGTTGTTTTGAGTAAATCCAATACGGCATCGGGTACTGGGGCTGCAATATCCAAGCGGCCCGCTTGTACCTGTTGCACATAGTTCGCGATAATACCTTCTGGATCGGGATGGTAAATAACGCGGTGGAGATTACTAAGATTGCTGATCGCGCTATCATAGTAGGCAGGTACCGCGAGATCATTGATGATACGCATACGTAAAGCAGCAAAGAAGCTGTACTGCACCAATCCGCTACAAATGAATCGGAGGACTGACTCGTCCTTCTGCTTAAAGTAATTGGCAAGGTTGCCAGCTAGCTCGGAGACCAAGGGAATAGCATAGTGCTTGGTGACACGTTCAATATAAAGCGCGGTTAACTCATCTACTGTATTGTGATTGTATAACTGGTTAATCTGGTCCAATGCCAGGCCACGTATATGACGCAGAAAGCCAATGCCCTTTACATCCTCTGGATCTTCTGCGTTTCTTTTCGCAGTATCGCGCGCCGTCTCGGCGTACCAGTCTACATTGAGGCGTCGAATACCGACGGTAAACTGCTCCGGTGGTATGACTTCATCGCGCCAGCTCGCGACACGTACCCCTGTCGTCATCGCTTCCACGAGGAAGGTATTATCGAACCCTTGTGGCGGATCGCTGAGCAGGTAGAGCAAGGCTGAATGGCTCCAGGTACTGTTGGTTGCAAAGCGAATGAGTCTGCTGAAAATCTCAGTGGGGTTCAGATTGGCGCGCAAAACTACATCGGAAACACGTAAATGAGGTCCCTCATCGTTTTGTTGTAGAAAATAGGCTATTGGGTCATTGGATAAATGAATTGCACGATAGGCCATAGTCCACATCCTTTCATATTTATTGCAACAAATACCACAACAGTATCTACCACTCACCTATAATTTGCAAGTGGGAAATAGGTGTTTTTTGTTGCGCTGCGCTTGCCTAAACTGCTCGTGGAGTTGAGTTGAGGCAGAGCTAGTTATGTTCAGGTTGCACCATTTCTAAGACAATCAACTCATCTTTACTTTCTGGCTCATAGCCCTCGGTAGCGTCTTCAACTTTCCAGACAACGCCCTCGCGTATGACATAGTACCAGGCCAGGTTATCGCTATTATTGAAGTCAGCAGGAGTAGCGGTTTTGAGCAGGTCAAGGACATCGTCTGGCACATCGTCGGCAATGTTAAGTTTGCCCGATTTGATCGCTTGCAGATAGGTGTCGATGACGCCATCGGGGTCTTCGCGGAAAATGACACGATGGAGGTTGTTTAGATTACTCAATGCCGCCTCGCAATTTTCGGGAATAGCAAGGTCATTGATAATACGCATACGCAGAGCCCAGAAAAAGCTGTACTGCACGAGGCCACTACAGACGAAGCGAGCAATGTTTGTTTTTGAACTGGAGGATTCATCCCATTTCTTAAAGAGATTGGCGACCGCATCAGCCGCCTCCGCTACCTGAGGAACAGTGGGAATATGCCGTCGGGCCACGCGCTCGATATACAATGATGCCAGCTCAAATACTGTTTTGTGATCGAATAAGCCATTAAACTGATCCATCGCAATGCCGCGCACATGGCGTAAATAGTCAATAGCGTAGGTGTCTTCTGGGTCACGCTTATCATGCTTGGAGACCTCATACGGTGTCTCTACATACCAATCCAGCTTCGGTCGTTTAATGCCAACGGTAAACTGGTGAAAAGGTACAACTTCATTACGCCAACTAGTGATATGGATACCCTTGGTTAGCGCCTCAATCAAAAAGGTATTATCATAGCCTTTGGCATGGTCACTAATCAGATAGAGGAGAGCAGAATGGCTCCACTTACTATTCGTAGCCAGGCGGATGAGATGAGCAAAGACTTCTTTTGGGCTTTTGTTTTCACGTAGTACTATATCAGCAACACGTAGATAGGACGCTTTGTCGTTATTATTGAGAAAGTATTCAAGTGGGTCTTGGGAAACACAGGTGGCTCGATAAGCCATAGAGTACACTCCTTAAAATACGATGATTACAATTTCATTTTGGACTATGCATTTGGATTATGCATCTTTTAAGGTCAGCAGTGCAAGCTGAGCTACTCGTGTATCTCTTGTCTTTTTCTTTGACATTAGGCGTATTTTATGCTATAATTAGAACATGAATTCAATGTATTTTTAACACTAACTCCCAGCCTATTTCGTCATTTTATAGCGTTTTATGTCAAGATTTATGATGATTTTGTAAAATTATGCCCATTCCAGGAAAGGGGCCAGCTACTATGAGCATTATGCAACTCACACAAACGATACATCTACTTCCCTCAGTGCCTCGCCAATCGAGTCGTCAACCGGTACAGTCGGTCTTACCAGGGATGGAGCCAGAGTTAAATACACCACCCATGGTCACAAATCGGCAAATCGCCGAGGTGCTCTCCGGTATTGCTAACCTGCTAGAATTTCAAAATAGCAACCCTTATCGCATCCAGGCGTACCGCAACGCGGCTCGTGGTCTGCTAGACCTAATCGAACCGGCGGCAGAAATTATCGCTCGAGGTGATTCGTTACCCATTCCGGGACTGGGGAAACGCCTGCGCACTCGCATTGAAGAGCTTGTGCATACCGGATCAATGACCTTCTACAACGATTTGAGCATGCCGTTGCTACCACAGGGTGTACGTTCGTTGATGGCGGTTGAACACGTTGGGCCACACACAGCGATCCGGCTGTATGAAGAACTGGGGATTGATTCACCTGAGAAGCTGTGGTGGGCAGCACACCAGCAGCGTATTCGTCACTTGCCGGGCTTTGGTGTACGCAGCGAAGCACGTCTGAAAGAGGCTGCTGCACTCCTGCGCAAAGGCAGTAATACAGCAGCACTGAATGGCGCGGCTTAACGAGCGGGCAGTAAGCCATAGTTAATAAAGTATTGCCAGCACAACCGCAATGGTTGTGCTGGCAATACTTTATTAACTATGGCTTACTGCTTCAGCTTGACTTCTAACACGCTCTCTTGTATATTTTTCTCGATGAATGTAACAAGCGAGCTTAACAGAGGGTCAAGTTCCCTTGGTAAAACACGCCAAAGGACGTAGTGTATGAAAATCATTGGAATAGAAGAGTTGGTTAATCCTAGTAACGTCTTCCTTAGCAAATCAAAGGGAGAAGAAAAAAATAGTCTACGCTGCGAAAAAGTAGCTATAACCGAACCGATTGAACGGTTATGATTGAACATCCAGCCTTCACCGCCGATGAATGGAATGTCCGCGAGACAGAACTCCATCTTGACATACTGCCACAAACGGAGTCTATTTTCGCCCTCTCTAATGGACACATTGGACTGCGTGGCAACCTTGATGAGGGAGAGCCGCACGGTATTCCTGGCACATATTTGAACTCTTTCTACGAACTGCGCCCTCTAGCCTACGCGGAAATGGGATATGGCTTCTCTGAGTCTGGGCAGACAGTCATTAATGTCACGAACGGCAAGCTTATCCGTCTCCTCGTTGACGACGAACCTTTCGATGTTCGCTATGGCTCGGTTCAGAGCCACGAGCGGGATCTCGACCTCCGCGACGGCGTGTTACGACGGAGCGTCCTCTGGACCTCACCTGCGAGGCGCACGGTCAAAGTGTCTTCAGTGCGGATGGTCTCGTTTACGCAACGGGCCATCGTGGCGATAAGCTATGAAGTAGAGTCGATTGATGCACCCGTACGCATTGTTGTGCAATCTGAGCTGATTGCGAACGAAGAAACATCAAACCCCAGTAAGGACCCGAGGATGGCTGCTGTTCTCGAAGCTCCCCTCGAGGGCGAGGAGCATTTCGCTGAAGGTACGATCGGACTCATGATCCATCGCACCCATGTCAGCGGTCTGCGTATCGGGACAGTGATGGATCACGATATTCAGGGGCCGCCGGGGACGGTCATCGAGTCCGAAAGCGCCCCTGATGTCTCACGTGTTTCCATTACGGCCCAGTTGAAGCCAGGCGAGCGACTTCATATCGTCAAGTATATCGCCTACGGCTGGTCAAGACAACGCACACGACCCGCGCTCCATGACCAGGTCGTCGCCGCACTATCGGCTGCTCGTTTGACTGGCTGGGAGGGGCTGCTCAGTGAACAACGTGCTTATTTAGATAGCTTCTGGGCCAATGCGAACGTCGAACTAGAGGGCGACATTGAGATCCAGCAAGCGGTGCGCTTTGCACTTTTCCAAATCCTCCAAGCTGGAGCTCGTGGCGAGCGGCGACCGATCCCGGCGAAAGGGCTGACCGGCCCTGGCTATGATGGCCACACCTTCTGGGATACAGAGATATTTGTCATGCCTGTACTGACACTGACCCAGCCTCAAGCAGTGTCCGACGCCCTGCGCTGGCGTTACTCAATCCTTGACAAGGCCAGGGAGCGAGCACGCTTTCTCGGTCTACGTGGTGCCGCCTTCCCATGGCGAACCATCGAGGGTGAAGAGTGTTCGGGTTACTGGCCCGCTGGTACTGCCGCATTCCACATCAATGCGGATATCGCCTATGCCGTAGTTAATTACATCAATGCGACCGCTGACACTGTGTTTGAGAAGGAAGTTGGCCTCGAGTTGCTGATCGAAACGGCTAGGTTATGGCGTTCACTTGGCTACCTCGATAGCAAAGATCGCTTCCGCATCGATGGAGTCACTGGCCCAGATGAGTACAGTGCCCTCGTCGACAACAATGTGTACACAAATCTGATGGCGCAACACAATTTGCGCTCCGCGGTAGAGGCAGTTGAACGGCATCTTCTTGCGGCACAAGGACTTGGGGTGGAGGCTGATGAGGTCGCTAGTTGGCGAGATGCAGCCGAGAAGATGTTTATTCCATACCACGAGCAGCTTGGCGTGAATCCGCAGGATGAGTCCTTTATCGAGCACGAAGTGTGGGATTTTGCTGGCACCACGCCAGAGAAATACCCGTTGCTTCTGCACTTCCCGTACTTCGATCTCTATCGCAAGCAGGTGGTCAAGCAGGCTGACCTTGTCCTAGCGATGTACCTTTGTGATGAAGCATTCAGTGAAGAGCAGAAGGCTCGTAACTTCGCGTACTATGAGCCGCTCACTGTACGAGACTCCTCGCTGTCGGCAGGTACACAGGCAGTCCTTGCCGCCGAGGTTGGTCAACTCCAACTTGCCTACGACTACCTCGGTGAGTCTGCACTGATGGACATTAACGACCTTGAACACAATACGCGAGACGGAGTTCACCTTGCTTCACTTGCAGCAACATGGACGGCATTAGTCGCGGGCTTCGGCGGGATGCGTTCGCATGACGGAAAGCTCTCCTTCGCACCGCGACTGCCAGAAAAGATCAGACGACTCGCCTTCCACATCGCATTCCGCGGCTGCCGCTTGCGCGTCGAGGTAACAGAGACAAAAGCATTGTACCGCCTGCTCGAAGGTGCTCCTTTACAGATTTGGCATCACGGCAACGAGCTAACTTTGTCTTTAGAAGAGGCAGTAAGCCGCTCCATCCCACCCATAAAGGCAGAAGTGCGATCCAAGCAGCCGCCGGGCCGCGAACCGATCCCACGAGAAGCGCACTCGCCGTAATGATATTTGCTCTATCGCTTATTTCCTGTTACGTTGGTTGGTCATGCCCTCGGCAAAATATGGTAAAATACACTATATCGCAGCGCCGTACAAAGACGGCACGTTCATTTCTATCGGGTTCCCTAGCAGGAGGCTACTTATGTCCGAGTCCGAAGGCGTTACATATTTTGATATCCCTGGAGTAAAGTCGCGTGAGTTGATGGCGCGTCGGCAGCAATTTGTAGCACGCGGCGTTTCATCGACGATGAATGTTTTCGCCGCCAAAGCCGATGGAGCCATTCTTGAAGATGTCGATGGCAATCGCTATATCGACTTCGCGGGCGGCATAGGTGCGATGAACATTGGACATGCACGCCCAGAGGTGACTAAAGCCATTGCCGAGCAAGCTGCCAATTTCACCCATACCTGTTTTAGCGTCATGATGTATGAGTCCTATATTGCACTTGCCGAACGTATCGTGCAAATAACCCCTGGTGACTTCGCAAAGAAGGCTATCTTCTTTAATAGTGGTGCGGAGGCCGTAGAAAACGCGGTGAAAATTGCCCGTTACGCTACCGGACGTCCCGCCATTATTACGTTTGATAACGCTTACCACGGGCGCACCTTGATGACGATGACCATGACCTCCAAGGTAAAACCTTACAAGCATCGCTTTGGCCCTTTTGCGCCGGAAGTATATCGCGCTCCATTCCCCTACCCTTACCGGATGGATTTGTCGCCACAACAGGCTTCTGAGTTTTGCTTAGATGAGCTTGAGCGTATGTTTGTGGGCGAGGTGGCTCCCGATCAGGTGGCTGCCATTGTAATCGAGCCGGTACAGGGTGAAGGCGGCTTTATGGTAGCCCCGTCGGGTTTCTTGCGCTCATTGAAGGCACTATGCGAGCGACACGACATTCTGTTTATTGCCGACGAAATTCAATCGGGCTTCTGCCGCACGGGAGAAATGTTCGCGGTACAACACGATGCTGTCGTTCCTGACATTATGATCATCGCCAAGTCGATGGGGGCAGGCATGCCTATCAGTGGTGTGGTCGGGCGGGCTGACCTGATGGATGCCCCGCCGCCGGGAACACTTGGCGGTACGTATAGTGGCAATCCCGTAGCGTGCGCCGCGGCCCTGGCTGTGCTCGATCTCTATGAGCAAGAAGATTATGCCGCACGTTCACGCCACATTGGCACGGTTGTCATGGAACGCTTCTTGAAGCTGCAAGAGCAGTTCTCGATCATAGGCGATGTTCGCGGGCTGGGCGGTATGGTCGCGATGGAACTGGTGAAGGATCGAACTACGAAAGAGCCAGATGCTCACGCAGCCAGTGATATCCTCGCGGCGGCTCATCATCGCGGTTTGGTGTTGATCAAAGCAGGCATGTATGATAATGTGCTGCGCGTGCTGGTGCCGCTCTGCATCACCGATGAGCAACTGAACGAGGGCTTGAATATCTTCGAGGAAGCATTTACGGCTGTCGCTTCGGCTTCCGCCGCCTCTACAAGCTCCGTTGGCTAAGCGTCTTAGCTAGTACACGAAAAAGGGGAAGCGGTGTGGGTTGCTTCGATTTTGCCGAAGCAACCCACACCGCTTCCCCTTTTTCGTTTCTCAGGTAGCGATAAATCGCGCTGCGATCAATTTCAAGAAAGATTACTCCGTTCAACCCTCTCGATAAAGCGTTGCTCCAAAGCGAAGGTTCTTCTTCCCGGCGTACCATTGCCGATGGTCTGGTCATCAATGCGCACAATCGGCATGATTTCTTTCGATGATGACGTAATAAAGGCCTCGTCAATGAGAGGTAATTCAGTCAGTAAAATTGGTCTTTCCTCAATGGTAAAAAGACCTTGCGCAAGTTCGAGTACCGCATTGCGTGTGATTCCCATCAGCACACCATCGCGCGGTGTAACCAGTGTATCGCCACAAAAGACAAAAAAGTTGCTGCGTGTCGCCTCCAACACATGTCCTTGAGCATTCACAAAAAGGGCATCGACGGCATCATGGCGCGTAGCTTCTTTCAGAGCACGAATGGCTTCCAGGTAGCTGGTCGTCTTTGCCTCTGGTGTGCTGCGCTGCAATAGCGTGGTAATCACTTTATAGCCTTGGGCAAAGCGCTCCATATCGCGCTCACCTAAAGGAGTAATCAGCACAGCTAAGGTTGGTTTGCCCAGCGGCAATATGCTGTCCTCCGACTCACCACCCGTCACAAACAGGCGAATGGAGGCGTACTCATACGTATTGCGTGCGATAATCTCATGAATTAAGTGCGTGATATATGCTTGCGACCACGGCACGGTTAACTCTATAAGCTCCGCTGAGCGATACAGGCGGTTGAGGTGTTCTTCAAGGTGAAATGGCTGCCGATGATACGTGCGAAGTGCTTCAAACGCACTATAACCGCGCAAGACAGCAGTGTCATTCAGCGAAATGGTGGCCTCTTGTGGATGCACCCAGTGCCCATTGACATACCACCATGCATTAGTATCCATCGTGTATAACTCCCAATAACACTTTATAACACTTTTTTCTCTTGCAGCCATGCCACTACATTATCAGGCACGCGCATGGTTGAGAGGCGGCTTTGACGTATCAGACTCCAATCATCAAAGAGGTGGCTTTCTTTGATCTCGCGCAATGTGACTGGTTGGCTAAGGCTTTTCACATAGGCGATATCGACGACCCAACTTTTGGTGTCATTGGGGTCTTGTCGTGGCTCGGAGGTGATTCGCGCCAAGCCAACGATGGCGGCTTCGCCCTGGCTATGGTAGATCAATACATCGTCGCCTGGATGCATAGCACGAATAACCAGTAATGCGGCAGCATTGCGAACACCATCCCAGACGGTCTCTTTGTCGCGCTCCAGGTCTGCTAGCGAGTAGGTTAGGGGATCAGTTTTAGCAAGGAAATATACCATTGAAGTTCTCTTCTTCGTTACCGTATATAAACAATACGGTTTCTTTCAGTTTGTAAATAGGATTATAGCATAGCACAACTGTAGGTCGCGTGTGAAGAACGGTTCATAGTTTCCAAGAATAACTACATAGTATGATGAGTCATCCCAGAAGCTGAGAGAGGTTATCGGCGATAACCTCTCTCAGCTTCTGGGATGACTCATGTTTCTCCCAAATTTAATATGTGACTATTTGATGGCACCTATCATCATTTACGATCGGACTAATGTATCATTGCGACTGAAGCGGTTCCTTCGACAGCATCTTCAGGAGCTTGTGAACTCGCCTCTGCTCTCCTGCCTCCGCGCAATGGGATTTCCTTCAAGAAGAAGATGGCGAAAAATCCCACGATCATGAGAACCGCACACAGAACGAAGACATTATGTATACCGCTGGTCAAACCAACTTTCACTGCTTCTAACAGTTGATTGTACAAGGCTGCACCTCGCGGGCCGAAAGACGAGAAACCTGCAAGCACCTGCTTCTGGGTATCAGCCGAGAGCAGGACATTCGGATTGTCGAAAACACCGAGGAACTTCACAGGAACGACTGCTTTAACCGCTGCCGGGATGGCATTATGAAAACCGGGTACGTAAGCTGTTGTCAAGAGCGAGCCCATAGCCGCGACCGCAATGGTGCTGCCAATTGAGCGGAAAAAGGTGAGCCCTGAAGTTGCCTGACCAATTTTGTTTGGTATGGCGTTCTGCACGATAACCGTATAGAGCGACATACTGAAGCCAAGCCCCAGACCCAACACGATCATCGCAATAATTAGATCTATATTGGTTGAGTTGACGTCCAGGCGTGACAGTAGTAATGTTCCGCCAATCGTGATCGCCATACCAACAAATGCGATCCACTTGTACTTGCCGAAACGCGAAACCAACTGCCCAGAGACAACACTACTGAAGATCAAACCAGCCATCAATGGTGTAAGGAGCAGCCCGCTATTCGTGGCTGAGATGCCCAACACACCCTGGGCATACAGTGGTAAGAAAAGGATACAGCCAAACATACCCATGCTTGTGATCATCGTGATAATCACGGAGACGCTGAAGATGCGGTTCTTAAACAAGCTTGGGTCGATAATAGGTTGTTCATTGCGCCGTTCGAGACGTGCCTCGTAGAGGATGAACAAGGCTACGAAGACAACTGCTACTGCAAACAAGCTAATAATTTGCCACGAGAGCCAATCGTAAGTAGAACCCGCAAAGGTGAAGCCCAACATGAGCGGTACTGTGCCAGCTATCAATAAGAGTGCGCCCAAGTAATCGATGGAAACTTTACCAATATTCTTGCTACGGAGTGTGGGCATCAAGAAGATGAGCACGAATAGCGCGATGATACCTATAGGTAGGTTGACATAGAAGACCCAGCGCCATGTGGCATGGTCGGTGATCCAGCCCCCGGCTGTCGGGCCAAGAATGGATGACAGGCCGAAGACAGCACCCGTTAGGCCCTGCCATTTACCGCGTTCGCGAGGCGTGAACAGGTCGCCAATCACTGCTATAGCGATTGGTAACAATGCGGCGGCTCCCACACCCTGGAAGGCGCGGAAAATGATTAATTGGTTCATCGACTGGGCCGCGCCTGAGGCGGCAGAGCCCACCAAGAAGATTACAACGCCGATCAAGAAGATGGGCTTGCGTCCGAAAAGATCAGAGAGCTTGCCATAAATGGGAATCATCACTGTTGATGTCAACAGGTAAGCGGTCGTTACCCAGGTGTAGCGATCAAAACCTTGCAAGTCAGTGATGATGCGAGGCATAGCTGTACCGACAATCGTCTGGTCAAGGGAGGCGAGCAACATCACGAGCAAGACGGCCACCATGGTGAACAATGTTTCACGGCGCGTGAATTGTGGGGTTTCTATTTCTTGCTCAATAGGGGTATTCCCTATGGCATTATCGCTCGTTGTCGATCCTTGCGATACTGTTTTCATGACAGAAAATCCTTCTAAAAAATGTATACTTATCAAAAACGCTACTGACTAACTCTCTAGTGCTTAACACGTTCATCGTGTTGATTTCATCTCAGCGGTGAGAGGAAGGACTCTATGCATGTGCGCCAGTATACGCATACATGCCAGAGCGTGAAACGTTTTTAGTGTGTTGCAGAACTGGCAACCCCGTTGAAGTAGATGCGCCGGAGTTCTCTAAACAGGTCATCTTGTGAGATATCTTCTCCCAACAAGAGACGATCATAACTCTTGGGCGAAAACAAACAAAAAAACGAGAATACCATCACGTTGGTTGGAATAGAGGAAGTAATTTCACCGGCTACTTTTCCCTCTTCAAGAAGCTGCGTAACGTGTGAAACCAGACTTTCCCAGAGTTCGCTCATACAGCCTCCCTTTTCAACAATCATCCTCTTTATATCTACCCCATTGTACATAGAAGAAAGAAGTCTTGTCTGTTTGCTATAAAATCCGGTATAGATAAACTCAAGGAGTGCTTCAAGTTTGGCCGTTGGGGTCGTCGCTGCCGCGATGGCACCATCTATCCCCTGGAGGAAAGTCTCCATAATGCGCTGGAAAATGGCTATTACTAATTCTTCCTTGCCAGGGAAGTGCGTGTAGATCGTCCCTTTAGCGATACCGACACGAGCGGCAATTTCATCCATCGAAGTGTCATAATAGCCTTTTTCTTGGAGCACCTCTTCCGCGGCCTGGATGATGAGGGCCTCGCGCTCGATGCGTTGCTTTTCCCGCAGTGAAGTGTGAGGTGTATGAATCGTTTGCATGATAAGCCTCTTCGCTTGTTTTTTGACTACTGTACTGGTATTTTGACTCAATATATTTGTATTGACTTATTAGTAACAAGTTGCACACGTCGATGTTTCCATGACTTCATAGTCATAATTTTACGATATAGTCACGCAAAAGTCAAGGGGGTAGAAAAAATTGGCAATTTCTGTATTTTCAACTTATATTACCCTTTCTGCGTATATATATTGTAAACGAAATCGTGTTTGACGGATTACAATGCACAACGGATTTCGCCATGCTCTGCTTCGTCTCCGATGAAATGAAAAAGTTCGTGAGGAGCGAGGGCAATTGTATGGTAGTTTTTGGAAAAGTAACTAGAGAAATGAAGGAGAAACATATCATGACACAAACAGATCCCAATATGGAGAACAAACAGGGCTATCAGTACCAAGAAGAGCTGCAAGTGATGGGCGAGCAATTGGTCTCGAAGGTAAAAGAATTGATCCACGAGGGCAATGTACGTCGCATTATCATCAAGCAGGATGGACATAGTATCATGGAATTCCCTCTGACCGTTGGTCTGGTGGGCGTCATTGTGGCACCCGCACTCGCTGCACTAGGAGCAATCGGCGCGTTGATGGCGCAGTGTTCCATCGAGGTTGTGCGCTCCGAGCGTCCGAGCGAGGTTTTCCAGAGCAAAGTTGACGACATCACCAACAGCTAGTTCTGTGCGAGGCAAGCAGTCACTAAGAAGCTACTAAGCACCCACAAAGTATATAAGCAAACCTGTGAGGCCAATCCCGTTCAATTAATCGGGAGTGGCCTCACTTTCGTTTATCTTCCAATAAATGATGAGGATTTCAAACGTGTATAATAAAGAAGCAAGCTAATTAGCTGGATAATCGTCAACTTTGAGGTAATAGATTTCATGAAAAGAATTTCTGTACGTGCTACCCATCGTACCAACAACCTTATCCAATCCTATATCTTACTCATATTTGGTGTAGTATGTCTTCTCCTCGCGTGGTTGTTACACCTCGACCCTCTCGTCTATCCAATCGGTGTGCTGGTCTTCGGCATTGGCACGCTCATCGCCTTCCTCTTTAACCCCGATCGCCTGGCAGTAGTGAGTTGGATGATGACGCTGATCGGCATTGAAGTATATTTTGTTTACAGGAATTCGATACCCAACAATCAAATATTGGCCACATTTCTGATGACTACCGCGATAGCCCTGCTGTTCGTGGCAATAATGGCGCGTAGGGGATATGTTAAAGCGGGTGCGTTGTCGCCAGCCATCATTATCGGGGTGATTGGTGTCTTTGAATATCTGCTGGTCGGACATATTATCCCCTTCGATACCGTTGCCTTTCCATTGTCACTCTGGTTTCCCGGCATTGGCTTTCTGCTTTTTGGCCTGTTCTATTTGCTGACAAGCGGGAGAGCCGTCAATGGCAGATGGCACCGGTAAAGCACCAATTGCGTGTTATGTATCACATCCAATTCGTGCTAAATTCGTAGCAAAAGGTCGATGTCCTGCCTCTTATGTCAACTTGACGACACTGAGGACGCGTCCGCCCACTAGTGGTAGTCCTTTTTTGGCGCGTGGAAACGCTTTTAGATCGGGGGCTTTGAGCGCCGTAACCTGTTCGCCGCCGTCTCCGCTCCAGGTGATGAGCAGTGTATCTTCCTCGCTGACAAGCATAGCGACGAGAATGCGATCTTGTTGTGCTAGCTCCGTTGTCACCACGCCAGCAGTAGCACGTCCCTTCTGTGGGTATTGGCTGATGGGCACCTTCTTCCCTAAACCTTGCTCTGTCACGACAAAGAGGCTCAGGAAACTGTTAATGCCAGTGGATAGCGAACTCTGTGAATTATCAAGGTACACTGCACTGACAACCTGTGCTTTTGAGCCAAGAGCCATAGCAGCTACACCTTGACCCACTCGGCCTTGTGCGCGCAAGACATCATCGCTAAAGCGCAAAGTCTGGGCATTGCTCGTGGTAATAAAGTAATCGCCTTGTCCACGGGAAAGCAAAGCGCTGACAATGGCATCGCCATCGGCCAGTTTCATGTCCAGCAGACCATCCACGTCTGCCGTTTTATAATCGCTCAGGGGGGATTTCTTCACCTTCCCTAACTTGCTAAAGGTGACAAGGTAGCGATCCTCATCGTAAGATTCGACTGGCAGGATAGTCACCACCTCTTCGCCAGGGGCCAATTGCAAAAGTTTGCGCACTGCTTCGCCTTTGCCTGAACGCCCGGCGGCAGGAATGCGATGGGTCGCAATCTGGAAGACGCGTCCGCTAGAAGCGACACACAGCACATAATCTTGCGACGTTGTAGTCATGATCTGGCGCAATTGTTCATCGCCGCGCACGGGAGTATACACAGCATTGCCATTCTTGCCCCTAGGAATGTAGGTTTCGGCAGGGAGCACTTTTAGCGTACCAGCGCGGGTAAAGGCAACGCATAAAGGTTCGCGCTCGTGTAGACTGGCAACTTCTTTGATCGGTGCGAGAACATGGCCTTCAACGTCAATGGCTGTGCGCCGTTCGTCGCCATATTGCTTGATGAGCTGCTGCATTTCTTTCTTCAATAAGGCCAAAAGAGCTTTACGATCAGCCAGCAATAGCTCCAATTCGGCGATGCGAGCCTGCAATTCTTCTTTTTCATTAGCGTATTTCCCGGCATCCAGACGCGTTACCTGCGCCAGGGTCATGGAGGCAATGACATCTGATTGAATAGGAGTGAGTTGATAATTCTTCTCAATCACCTTACGGGCGGTAGCGCGATCTTCGGCTTGCTGGAATATTTTGACGATTTTATCGGCATTTGCTGCGCCAACGATCAACCCTTCGATGATATGCAGGCGTTCCTGGGCTTTGCGCAGATCGAACTGTGACCGTCGTGTCAATACGTCGATTTGATGCGTGTTCCAGTAGTTGAGCAATTCGAGCATGCCCACTTGCTTGGGCTGGCGCGCAGCCTGCATCGACTCGCCAAAGAGAAAGACCATCTGAAACGAAAGGGCTATCTGGAGGTCGGTCTCTACGAACAGTTGTGAGAGTGCCTGCGCGGCATCAGCATCTTTCCGCAGTTCCAGGACAATGCGCATCCCCTTCTCGGTATCGGTCTCGTCACGTACATCGGGCATTAAGCCTTCCAACTTACGTGCGTTGATAGCTTTCACGATAGATGCTTTCACTCTATCTCTGCCGATGGGAGGAATTTCCGTCACAATCAAGGAGCGACTGCGTGGTGTCTCTTCCAGGCGCACTTCTGCGCGGACAATCACGCGGCCTTTGCCAGTAGTAAAGTAATCTTTAATACCATCAATGCCGATTATACGACCACCCTGGCAAAAATCTGGTCCTTGAATATAGCCCATCAGTTGCTCAACATCCATGCTAGGACGATCAAGCAGGGCGATGCAGGCGCGCAATACCTCTACCAGGTTATGGGGTGGGATATTGGTGGATAGGCCAACGGCAATACCGCTGGATGGATTGACCACAGGTGGAATACGCCCTGGCATATAGTCCGGCTCAACAACTTTGGGGTCTTGCTTATAGGTCGGATGCAACGGAACGGTATCGCGCTCCATATCCGCCATCAGCGATTCAGCCAGAGGTGATAGGCGCATCTCGGTGTAACGATAGGCGGCAGGCGCATCACCATCTTCGCTGCCCATATTGCCCTGGCCTTCAATTAAAGGGTAGCGCAACGTGAAGGGCTGGGCCATGCGTACCGCGGCATCATAGACGGAGGTATCGCCATGAGGATGATAATTACCGAGAATGAGACCAACGACCTCCGCGCTTTTGACTGTTGAACGCGTAGAGAGGTAACGAGCTTCGCGCATTCCCGCCAGTATGCGTCTCTGCACTGGCTTTAAGCCGTCACGAGCGTCTGGCAGGGCACGGTCAGTCACGACAGAGAGTCCGTAGGTGGCAAAAGCTTGCGACATGATAACGGAAAAATCTTCTTCGCGAATGATACCAGTTTCTATTCTATTATTTTCTGTAGTGCGCGCCATATATTAAACATCCAATTCCTTAATTTTGCGAGCGTGTTCGGCCAGAAAAGTGCGACGGGCTTCCGCGTTCTCATCTTCCATCAATTCTTTGACCAGGCGTGCCGCGAGGACGCCATCATCCATCGAAACACGTTTGAGGGTGCGTCGAGCAGGATCAAAGGTGGTGTCGCGCAGTTCTTTCGGGTTCATTTCACCCAGACCTTTGAATCGCTTGAACTCTAAATTTTGCGCCTCGGCATGGGAGTTCATAAATTGAATACGGGCCTCATCGTCTAACAGCCAAACTACTTTGCCTTTGTATTTGACGGAATAGAGCGGAGGACAGGCAATAAAAACATGGCCTTGCTCAATCAAATCGCTAAATTCCTGGTAAAACAGGGTCAGTAATAAGCATTGAATATGTAAACCATCAACGTCCGCATCGGTAGCAATAATAATACGGTGAAATTTTAAGCGACCGATATCAAACGTATCGCGCGTGCTGGTGCCGAGCACGTTAATGATAGTACGAATTTCTTCGTTTTCGACGATGCGCCGGAGATCGGCCTTGGCAACATTTAATGGCTTCCCCTTCAATTTCAGGATAGCTTGGAATTCCGAGAAACGCCCCTGACCAGCACTACCACCGGCAGAGTCGCCTTCCACGATAAACAGTTCTGCTCGCTCAGGATCATTTGAATTGCAACGTAAAAACTTTTTAGAGAGCGTGGTATCAATCAACTCGCCGTTTTTTTTGTTACCGGTGCGAGCCAGTTCTTCGACCAGTTGCGCCTCGTTGCGGGCCTTCTGCATCTGTAAAATCTTTTTTAGCCACTCTTTGCCCGCGCTGACATTGTTCTCGAACCACTCTTTCAATCCTTCATCAACGACTGAGCGCACAATACCCTCGACGGCTGCGTTATTCAAGCGATCTTTCGTCTGGCCCTGAAATTGGGGATTGGTCAGTTTAATGGAAATGACGGTATTCAAACCTTGTTGGATCACCTCTGGCTTGAAACCGTCATCTTCGCGGCTCTTGATCAGTTTCCACTTGAGCGCGTAGTCATTCACGACCTTCCTCAAGGCGGCCTTGAAGCCCGTTTCGTGAACACCACCATCACGCGTACGCACTGCGTTGGCGAAGCTGTATATCGTGGTTTTATAGCCAGCGGTCGGCTGCAATGCTACCTCGACCTGAACGCCGTCCTTCTCTTTGGCTATGCCAATGACTTGCTTAAAAAGTGGGGTATTGGTGCTGATGGCCAGGTCGCGGACATAGTCTGGCAGGCCGTCGCGAGAATAGAATGTACGGCTGATCTGCTCATTGGTCGCTTCGTCCCAAGCGTCCAGGTGAAAGGAGACACCGCGATTCAGGTAAGCCCCTGCCTTCAGCCGACTTTCAATAGCCTCTAGCGAATAATAGGCATCTACATCAAAAATGGATTTATCATACAACCAGCGCAGTTGCGTACCATGCAATTTCGGGTCACACGGCGTTTTATGATGCGGCATAGCCGTGCCACGACTGAAAACCTGCGTAAACTGGCGACCATCTTTCCAGATAGTCAACTCGAGCTTTTCAGAGAGGGCATTGATAATGGTTGCACCAACGCCATGAAGGCCACCCGCAGTCTTATAAGCTCCCTCGGCAAACTTGCCGCCGGAGTGCGGGACAGTAAGAATAACGGTGGCAGCAGGGAGATAATCGCCCTGGTAGAGCATAGGGTCGAAAGGCATACCACGCGCTTCATCGCGTACTGTCACCCAACCCTCTTGGTCGATGCTCAACCAGATATCTTTGCCATAGCCAGCAACTGCCTCGTCAACTGCATTGTCGAGAGCCTCCCAAATAAGGTGGAGTAGGCCAGAGGTCGAGGTAGAGCCGATATACATACCCGGTCGGTGCCGAATCGCAGCGATACCCTCTAATACCTGGATATCGGATGCTGAATATGTAGAGCCCTTTTTTGTGCGCGATTTGCTTTCAGCCTTGCTGGGGACGTGTTCTATTGGCTCATCACTGCTTTTTGCTATAAACATTGAAAGTTGATCATGAGATGTATTTGAGCTATCTTGTATAGCGGAAATTGCTTTGGGGGAACGAACCATCTACCTCTTACCTCTCTTCAAAAGCATTTGTTGCCTATCAGCATACAGCCAAAGTAGCTGAAAGTCAAGCGATTTTTAGACCAAAAGTTCTTAAAATTATGTTTCTCTTCATGTGATAAGTGGGGATGCAAGGGGCGACAGCCCCTTGACTGCACCCTGTCTGCACCCTGTCCGGGGGACAGGTAATACAGGTAATAGGGCTGCGCCCTAGTCTTCCCTCTTTTCCCCGCCGCCGAAGGCGGCCAATCAATTCAAGAGAAACAAAGCATTATCAACAACGCAGTAGGAAACTATCGTGAACAATGTTGCTATTACACCGTACTTTTGCCTAATCTGGATGTGAGATACAACAAGTATAGCCCATAGTTCGTACATAAAATACGGCAAGATTTTTGTAAATAATCTTACCTTGCCTATATTACACTATACTAGGAAGGATCAATGGAGGTATGCCCCGCCCCCCAAAGCATGTTCCTCCAAATACACTTGGAGGCCGCATTAGAGCTGCGCGCGAAAATCTACATCTTTCGTTAGCGAATGTCGCAGGTGACCGTTACAGTACGAGCTTAATCTCTCAAATAGAGCGGAATCGTGTTGAACCATCACAAGAGAGCCTTGAGTTTTTAGCGCAAAGGTTAACATTACCATTAGAAGAACTGAAATTACTGGTACAACAACAACGGGAAGCGGAGGTGCAGGATCATCAAGTACACCTCCTCGAGACGCTCTATAGCAAGGCTGCCCAAGCCTTCGCAGCGAAACAACCATACGAGGTCTTGAGGTTGCTAAAAGGTTTGAATTTCTCACGTATTGCGCCTGAACTCCGTTGGCGTTTCGCGGCCCTGCGAGGTCAATGTTACTTTCGAATACGACAATTTCTTGCTGCCCAGAAAGATTTTCTGTACGCGACAATTGAACAACCTTTGTTTATTCCTGCTGAGCAGCATAAAGAGGTGATGGATTTACATCTGCATCTAGCAGCCGCACTGCGTGAATTAGAGCAACCCGACGCAGCCTTTGAAGAATTTCAGGCTGCATTGAACATGATGGATGCTAATTCACCGCTGAACTACGTTGCCGAGACGCACTGGGGTATGTCTTTGATTGCCTTCCAAAGGGCAAATAAGTCAGAATGCCCTCACAAGAAGGAAGACCAGTATGATATAGCCCTGACCCATGCCGAAAACGCCAGTGCCTTATATCGTGTAATCGGTGATGAGGTGCGACTCGCGTTATTGAGATGCCATATTGCCTTAATTCATCAAGAGCAAGGACACGTAGATGATGCGCGTAAGGCACTTGATACACTGTTACAGAAGTGGTTACCGGAACTCGAGCAAGAAGTTCGCTCGCCAGACGGCGATGAGCTACATCTTACAGAAATTAGCAATCTTGTCTCAGCCGTTGCTTGTTCTTTAGCTGGCGTTGCCTACCAAGTAGAAAACTTCGATGCAGCACTGACGTATGTGCAACAGGCAAGGTACGCGGGTGACTTTAGCAATAAGCTGCGCAAGGCTGAAGCCGCTATGATGCAGGGACGAATACTGGAAGCGGTTCATATGTACGAGCAGGCCGAAGCAGCATTTCGAGAGGCAATAGACATTCTAGCCGAGACAGAACGGCTTGCCGCCCGTATTCGGGCATACGATTTGCTCGGTCGGCATCTTCTCAAAACAGGAAAGACCAAAGAAGGTGAACAAGAGTTAGACCATGCGCAACATCTCTCCCACCTGGCCTCAGTTTTTACCAGCACCACTATCGAGGTTGAGTCCGAACGCGCTGATATAGCACAGCTTAGATAACACATAATCTGTGCTATATCATCTTTTGACGAGTGGGGATGCAAGGGGCCGCGCCCCTTGACTGCACCCTGTCCGCACCCTGCCTGCACCCTGTCCGGGGGACAGGTAATAGCAGGTAATACAGGTAATAGGGCTGCGCCCTAGTTTTTCCTCTCCTCCTGCCGCCGCAGGCGGCAAGTCATATGAAGTGAAACAAAGCACAAGTGCTTCTATTCCTGATTGATTACTGCTTTCCTTTGAGCTATATACACTAGTGAGATGATATACTATATTACAATCCAAGGATTGGAAGAGACTAAAGGACCATTGGGCAAGAGGAAATAGCGATGACAAAACCAATTACGGGACAATACGAGTACCTACACCGCTCTGGTGTAGGGCTCGACTACTTTACCTCGCGCATCGACCGCCTTACACTTTTGCCAAATGGACGCTTCACGCTGATCATTCAAGAAAGCAGTCGCGTCTCCAATGCGGCGAAGTCATTGATGAACGGTCAGCCAGTTTCGGCGCACGCGCCGGAGGTGAGACGGGAAGGGACGTATAGCGCGCAAGGGAATACACTCTCCTTCCTTTTCGACGATGGCTCACAAGAAGATGGGCAAGCGGCCTGGAATGGTGAAGGCATGCAGTTTGGTCCCAATTTTTTTACGAAGGTTTCAGATTCGACGCTGCTGCCGCCCACACACCGTCTCAAAAAAGATATGGATGATATCGCCAAAGGATTAAAAATTGCTGGTACTATTGGCAGTATGGCAGCTAAGGCCGTAAAAACAGTGCAAGGAACGATCCAAACGACTCAGGGTGCTGGTGCCAACGCAACGCCACAAGCTGTACCAACGCAGAATGAGGTAGTGTACCCACAACCAATGCCACAACAACCTGCTCCGCCTAAACCAGCTCAACCGGTTGCGCCTATATATACCCCACCTCCTGTTCAACAAGCCGCAACGCCCACACCGCAAAAAGCGCAGGAAGCGGTCTTCTGTGACCAATGTGGAGCGCGCGTGCGATCAGGAAAACGTTTCTGCAATAGTTGTGGTGCGCAGTTGCCGTAGATGATAATTTACCTGGCCTGATCTTTCGTCAAATATTCGTAGGCGGCTATGATACGCTGCATTTGTTGTTGGTTGCCACCACGGTCGGGATGATACTTTTTGGCAAGCGTGCGATAGCGACGTTTGATTTGCTGCGGTGTCGCATTCGATGGTAATCCCAGCACATTCAAAGCTTGTTGGCGTTCAATTAATGCGCGCGCAGGATTGGCTCGATTTTCCCACAAGGCTTTCATACTCAGGCGCAATACGTCCCAAAAGAGCGATGCAAATGACTTGGGTGGTGGCTGTGAATTCATGCAGTATTTCCTTGCACCTGTAACAAAATCTTATCTCTGTTATATACTATACGCTTTTCTACGGGTTAGAGTTACCTATGAAACGTGACAGCACCGTGAATCGTACAACCCTTATGGATATTGAGGTTCTCATTTGAGACGTGATAACCGTGAACGAGGAAACGTATAACTATGAATGCGAAAGCACTACAAACGTCAGAAAAACGTAGGTCTGATGTGCCACAAGAAGCTGTGGAGACTGCAGCCAAGGACGCCAAACCTTTCATGGCTTTTATGAAAAAGTTTGGCAACGATTGGACGATGAATCTCTCTGCTGCCCTGGCGTATAACCTCCTGATGGCTATCTTCCCAATCGCCGTGGCTGTCCTGGCAATCCTAGGCCTTGTGCTGGGTACACTTAGCCCTACTACATATGCTACAGTAAAATCACAAATTACCACTGTCTTTCCCCAAGGTGCATCGAGCGGTATTATCGACTCTGTTGCCATCCAACTAAAGCGGTCTTCTGGCCTGCTAAGCGTTATCGCTATTGTGCTGGCCCTCTTCAACGGTTCGCGCCTTTTTATCCTGATGGAAGGCTGCTTTGGTATTATCTACCATATACGGCAGCGAAAATTCCTACAGCAGAACTTTATGGCCCTGGGTATGCTGATACTTTTTATTATTCTGATACCAGTGATGGTCATTGCTGCCGCTGCTCCTGCATTTATATTGTCACTCTCCCAAAGAATTGGTTTCACCTTTCCGGGCGGTGGAGTACTGGCGACATTACTGGGTATACTGGGAGGTTTGATCGCAGCCTATATCCTTTTCCAAGCCATTTATATTATAGTGCCTAACCAGCGCATCAGTTTCCGCCATAGCTGGCTTGGGGCAGTGGTAGCCGCTGTCTTATTGCAAGTTTACCTGATACTCTTTCCGTTGTACGTCTCGCACTTTCTGACAGGGTATGCCGCCTCCATCAGTTCGATTGTGATCCTGCTGATATTCTTTTATTACTTCGCGGTGATCCTGTTGTTAGGCTCCGAGGTCAACGCGTTCTTCTCCGAAGGTATCACCTCAACCCCTACAGATCTAGTAACGATGGTACATATCTCGACCAACCATCTACCCAAAGAAACAGGTGAAAAAGAAAAGCAGGCCAACCCTTCACACAAGAAGGCCCCTACCGGGGATACTGCTGCTAAGACTCACCTGGATGATAGCGTAAACAATCCCGACCTGAAAGCTTCTGCCGTTTTGATGAAAACTGCATCATCCAACGAACAGGATGGCCATCAAGTTACTCAACCGGTGCAAGAAAAAGGGAGCCACGAGAAGAAAGAGAAAAATAAGAAGGATAAGGCAAAAACATCTGGTTCGACAGCAATCGCTACGGTTTCGGCGGTGGCAGGTACAGCGTTGGCTTTTGTGGTTGAATTGGTGCGTTTACGACGGAGCAAGACGTAACCTGCTTGCTTGCTTGACGTCGCTTTACTCATCTGTTACACTTTGAGATAATTTACATCCAGCATATTGATACATCACTATATGAATCCCAGCAGATCATCCCAGTGAATGTATCCAATACTACAATCAAACGCCAGTAACGAGAAGGTCGGAAGCATGTTAGGTGAGCGATCCTCATCCACTAATGACCATGAACATCAAAGATTAGTTACCGCTCTACGTGAGAGCGAAATTCTGCGTGAACTGGCCGAGCTTTTAGCCTCTTCACTTGACCTCAAGCGGATCTTACAGGTCCTTACAAAGCGCACCACTGAAGTTTGCAACGTTGAACGATGTTCTGTTTGGCTTTTAGAGGACGCCATTGAAGCATTTAGACCTGCGGCCTACTATCTTTCCACGGAACGCATTACCAACAATAAAGTCGAAGCTGGGAACTCCATCTGGCAACAAGGCTCGATTCTTTTTGATGATCCAGAACTCTACACATTGCTCAAAGAGCAGGGCATGGTGGTGCTAGACAATCTACACGATCACCCTAAAGCTCGAAAGGTGGCAGAGACTTTCCTGGTAAAATCTGTCCTGCTCATCGCTTTGCGACGTGAAGGGCGGATCGTGGGCATGATGTCGCTCGATGAACCAGATGCAGAGCGTACTTTCTCGCCGGAACAACAACAATTGGCCCGTGCCATTGGGCAACAAGCCGCGCTGGCCATCGATAATGCTCGCCTCTATCAACAAGCACAGGCAGAGCGAGCCAGGGCAGAACGTTTAATCGAGCGAGCGCAAGCCATTAATCAAGTTGCTTTAACTGTCAATTCAGGCGAAGATTTACCTGTGGTATTGAAAATCGCCACTCGTCATCTGGTAAACGGGTTGAGTGCTGATGCGGGCATGATTGCTTTGCTTGAAGCAGAGGAACTCCGTGCAGTTAGCATGGCTGGTAAGCTAGTGGAAGCGACAGTTGTACCGCAGCAGATCAGTATACCATGGTCTGATCTACCGCTTTGTCGTCAGGTAGCTGCCACCGGCACGCCGCTTTTTATAACAGCAGATCAGCCGACTGAGAACGAGAAGGGCTGGTTTTGTCAATGGGGGTTTGACAACATGATGGTCATTCCCCTCATGATCGGTGCTGTGGAGCAACCATCTTCGACACCACGCGCACCGCATTGTATTGGTTTTGCCTTCGTCAATTTTCAGAGCGCAGCCCAGCTACCGGGGAAAGGACAATTTGCGTTCGCGCAGGATGTTGCAGCCCAGTGTGCGCTGGCCATCGAAAAAGCGCACCTCATGGCTGACCTGCAAAAAGTTGCCGCTCTCTCAACCGAACGTGCAAATACTCTGGATGCCGTGTTCCAGGCCATGACGGAAGGTATTATGGTGCTTGACTCGCGTGGCGAAGTATTAGTCCGTAACAACGCAGCCTCGCAATTCCTGGGCATCCCAGTCAATTCAACCGATCAATTGCAAGCGTTCCTCAAACGCTACCCAACCTTCACATTACACGGACAACCACTCGCGGAAGAAGATTTCCCCCTCTCGCGTGCATTAAAGGGCGAGCGTATTCGTGGCGAACGCTTTATGACCGCACGAGGTCAGGGGGACAATAGGGTTGTTGAGGTCAATGTCACCCCTATGCTCGACCACACCAATACACAGATCGGGCTTGTGAGTGCATTCCGGGATATCACCGAGCAATCACGCGTTGAACGACGTATTCGTGAAGCGTTAGATACGATGTTACATGTCGCGGAAGAGGTTTCTGGCATTACCGAGATTGAAGATATCCTGCGCAATGTACTCGAAAGAACGCTTTCGACGCTCAATTGCTATAGCGGTGCAGTGCAACTATTCGATCAAGAGCTGCAAGAATTTACACCTTTGTTAGCGAGCGGTTTCACGGAAGAAACTGAAAAGCAATGGCTCGCGGCACAGAGCCAGTGGCTTCAGCCGGAGGAGGAGGGCCAGTACGCGGGTTTGCGCGACCAATTGATGGATGGAAATGCTACCGTTATTCATGCAGATCAGTATACCAAGCAACCTAATCCACCGAGGCATTCGATGGTACTGGCAGCCCCTATCACCCATCACAATCGTCTGCTCGGCTTGATGCTCCTGGAGCGTTCCACCGCATACAAGAACGATGTGGCAACTATGCAAGAAGAACAGCCAATTCCACGAGAATTTTCTATTTGGGACATGGCCGTTATCGAAGGTATTGCCCAACTAACCGGTTTGGCTATCGAGCAGGCCAGGTGGCAACAAGAAGCGATGATTGCCCGTTCCAGAGAAGAGGCTTTGCGCGAGGCAAACGCGCTCAAAGACGAGTTCCTGGCTATCACTGCCCATGAATTTCGCACTCCGCTTACCGTTGTCCTCGCCCATAGTCAGGTCGCTTTACGTGTGCTACGCAAAATGCCGAATCAAGATGTCGTGCCGCGACTACGTGATAGCTTGAGTATTATCGAGGAGCAAGCGCACCAGCTCACCAACATTGTGACAACGTTTTTAGAGGTGGCACAGATCAATCGTGGACAACTCACGCTCAAGATGGCCCCGGTCAACCTTGCGCCTATTGTCAAACAGGTAGTGACTGACCATGCTGCAACCTCGCCAGAACATGAAATTCGCTATGAAATCGAGCCAAGTGACCATCCGTATATGATCATGGGCGATAACGCACGACTGGTGCAAGTTCTTGCCAATTTGCTACAAAACGCGCTCAAATACAGCCCTTTGGGGGGTCCTGTGACGATTTCGCTCCGCCAATATACAAATGACGCAAACCATAGCGGCAGAACCATCGAGTTACATGTAATAGATAAAGGCATTGGTATACCCAAAGAAGCACTACCCCGCCTCTTCGAACGTTTTTATCGGGCCTCGAATATTGATAGCAGTAAAACAAAAGGCATTGGTCTCGGCCTCTATATTGTAGACGCCTTGATAAAGATGCATCATGGCACCATTCGAGCAGAGAGTAGTGGCATACTTGGCGAGGGGAGCCGCTTCGTGATTAGATTACCAGGATTAGAAAGCGAAACAGGCAAGAGTGAATGAACTGAGGGATTGGGCGCTGCATCTGGCCAAGGAAACGATGTTGAGCGAGGGGGCAGAGGATGCGGCCCACGATTTTGATCACCTGACACGAGTTATGGCACTGGCCGAAACAATTCAAGCCAGCGAAGGCGGCGACCTACCTACGATTTGGGCGGCAGTTGCGCTGCATGATATCGGTCAAGTGCGTGAACTGCGCCATGGCGGAGATCACGCACTGATTGGGGCGGAGTTGGCAGGAGAATTGCTAGCGCAGAGCCAATTCCCACAGGAGTCGATTGCAGCAGTGCAACAGACCATACGAGAACATCGCATGACAGGTAGAAACATGCCTCAGACGTTGGAAGGACGTATCTTGTACGATGCCGATAAGATTGATTGCCTGGGTGCAATCGGCATTGGGCGTCTCTACTGTATCACCGGTCGCTATAACCAGAAAATCTATTCACCCGTTCCAGACGAAATCGTCGCCCCAGTAGATCCGCTGATCGTGCGACAACTCCGTCGACGTCCAGATTACTCTCCCAGTATTGAGTTCCAGTTGTTGTTTGGTAAACTTCATGAGCGCATGACCACCAACAAAGGAAGAGAGCTAGCGCAGGAACGCTACACGTACATGCGAGACTTTTTTGTGCGCCTGCGCAAAGAGGTTGAGGGCGAACTTTAAACTAGCTCAGCGGAGATGATAACGTAGGTAAATATCGTGGCGTGCCTCGTGGGCGCGCTTAAGTGTACGGTAAATCCAATTTTGGGTTGTAGCGAAACATACTGCACAACCACCGGACCTGGATCGCTCGCGAGCATGACCAGCACAACGCTCGCTGTCGTGATAGAAGTATGAGAAATTGCGATCTCAGTTTGGCCAATTTCAAAAATTGCTGAGCCACAAAGAGCTGCGCGGTTAGCGACGGTGGCAGTAAGCGCTGCTGTTTCTATACGCCCCTCAGTTACTTGAACAGTGGGTACATGAGGATTGGTTTCTTTATCCCAGAATGGCGAAATGGTTTCTTTCTGCATGGTATCTAGCTTGGGGACAACTTGCAGGCGCACTTTGGTGGTACGTTTGGTCCAGCCCTGCTTTCCAGGCGTATGATGAGCAGCTTCCACCAGACGAGCAACAGGTACTTTTCCAGTTCTGCCTTGTTGGTGTTCACTCATAGCTGGTGGGGCGAGAGGAAGAGAAGAGCTTGTCGTCGCTCCGTCATTGCGTGGTATGCGTTCGAACGAGGTGAACGAAGCAGAGATACGGTGGGCGACACGAGCAATAATATTTCCGCTTTCTACCGTTCTCGTCGGTCGCGCCGCTTGCTCTCTGTCAGCTACCATGGGCGGTGACAGAAGTCCTGCTACTGATTGTGGTTTTACTGCTGGCATGGGTCGCGACTGCAAAGTCAGGAGCGGGGAAATGAGCGGAACGCGTTTTGAGATTGCGGCAGCGTTTGCAGTGTTCGCAGCGTTTGTAGTCTCTTCCACCCATTCAATCACTTCCGGCGGTAGAGAACTATCGCCTAATGCATCCTCCACTGAAGCCGAGAGGTCTAAACGCTGCTGAGCAATACGATCTTGCCATTGTTGTGCCATTTGTTCATCAGGTTCTTCATGTCCTTCAAACCAGACCATCGTCTATCCTCAAATCTACTAAACAACATCGGTAAAAAAGCCCTGACATAAGATGAAACATCTGGCAACAGTATAACATGATAGATGAGAAAAAGGTCAAGCATAGCACATTTGGGGGAAAGCCCATCCAACGGGTTTAAGGGGCAAGAACAGTAGGACTCTTTTATGCCTTAACCTGAAGAATGGCTCCGACCATTTTATCAATCGGTGGCCCTAGCAGCCCATCGCTTTCAACCAACCAATTTGCCAATAACCCGCGCAATTCCTGGCGGGTTTCCTGATTGTCAGGAAGGATCAGTTGCTCCAACAACTCTTCGACAGCCACATCAAGCGAGGGAAAGTTGAGAACAACAGGCAGGTTGACTACCTCTACATCGGCGTAGATGCCCATTTCAAACAGAACATCCAGGGCATGGATGTAGCTGGGTGGTAGGCATCGTTCATCGTCATGAAAATGTCGCCAGAGGTCGCCTAACACGGCATCAATATGCGTGGCGCGCATGTAGATAAAACAGACACGTTGTGTCGCCGCACATAATTTTGCCAGGAAAGGCTCAATATCCTTGATGGGATACAGCACATGGCTACAGATCACGATATCGCCAGAGAGCGTGGCAGGCGCATCTTGCCAGTTCACTTGCAGGGTTGAGATATTGCTCAGCCCCTGCTCATTGGCATCGCGTTGGAGATACGAAAGCATTGCAGCATTGGGCTCGACCGCTGTAATGTGACGCGCTTGTGGTGCGAGGGCAATGGTAAATCTACCAGTACCCGCGCCAACATCCAATACACTGTCCTGGGGTGTCACTTCACGCTGTAGCTTGAGAAATAGTGGGTCATGCGCGATAACATTGCTCGTGGTGCTATGAAAACGACGCGCCCGGCGATCCCAGAAATCCGCACTTGTCCGACCCAGCCGTGCGTATGCGGCGTCCATTTGCAGTTCGCGAGCGTGCTGCAACGTAGACCAGCGTACACGAGCGGTTTCCATCACGTATTGTCCGCTTGTAGATTAGATTTTAGACAACTAAAAAATTGTCCGGTGAGCTTTTCCGCTGTTCCCTGCATGAGACGAGCACCAACGCTGGCAAGAGTGCCGCTTACAACCACAGATGCCTTCCAATCCATGCGTGTCGTGCCCTCATCTACCGAGGTGAGGTTCATGTCACCGGAGAGATCGACGGCACTGCCGGGCGCTTTACCACGTCCTTTCACCACCATACGCTCAGGTTCCTGTAACTCTGGTCGAGTCACGTCCATAGTAAACTTGGCTTTGACCGCACCAATGCCAACACCAACAACGGCTTTCCAATGTTCATGTCCTAATTCTTCCAGGCTTTGAAAACCTGGGGCGCATGACGCCACTTGATTAACATCCATCAGATAGTTCCAGACTTTGTCGATGGGCGCGGCGATAGTTTGGGTACCAGAAAACTCCATACGATTCTTCACCTTTCATTTTGACAAGATTGTGTAAAATGCACTGGGTACCAGGGGGAATGGGAGGCACTCTCTAGTATATAATATCACAGACGAACTACCCTCCCCAAAGTGCCACTGCGCCACCACGCCATGTTCGATAATTTCATGGAAAGGTCTATTTCACACAACAAAAGACTGCTTTCAAATACGATGTCTCCGGCATCGCCCGGTGAATAGGATGATCCACACCATGGGTATATTTTTCGAGCACTTGTATTGGACGATGTAATTGTTGGGAAAGCTGTGCTAAAAGGCCCAACAGATCGTCCATGTCTATCACCCCGGAGCAAGAACAGGTTATGAGCATGCCGCCGGGCCGCAAAACCTGCATTCCGAGCATATTTAAACGGCGGTACGCTTTCATGGCCTGGGTGCGAGCATTCTGTGATTTGGCAAAGGCGGGTGGGTCCAGCACCACCACATCAAATTGCTCTCCGACACTTTTTGCATGTTCAAGATAGTCGAATACATCGGCAGTAAAAAATGTATGCTCGGTCGGATGTAGTCCATTGAGCGAAAAATTTTCGCGTGCAAGGGCATTTGCTGGCGCGGAGATATCAACACTGGTCACATATGTTTCTTGACCAGTGAGCGCGGCATAGACGGAAAAGCCGCCAGTATAGCTGAAGCAATTCAATACACGCGCAGCATGCGCATACTTCTGCAAGGCCGCCCGTTTGTCACGTTGGTCGATAAAGAAGCCTGTTTTCTGACCTTGCCAGGAGTCTACCAGAAATTGCAGACCGTTTTCTCGTATCAACACCTGTGTGGGGACTTCACCTGCCACTACTGCCGGTTCTTCTAGCTCTAACCCTTCGCGACGGCGCGACTGGCTATCGTTGCGCAGCAAAATCCCACGCACACCCGTTTCTTCCAGTAGTGCATCCAGCAATAACGGGCGAAGGTGTTCCATGCCCGCGGTATGAATCTGCACCACCAGAATATCAGCATAACGATCAACAACGAGTCCCGGTAAGCCATCGCCTTCGGAATTCACCAAGCGGTAGGCATTGGTTTGCTCTGGATCAATTATTTGCCGTAGTTTGATTGCCGAGCGGATTCGGCGCCGTAAAAATGCAGCGTCGATGGTTTCCTGATTATCGCGGGTAAGGATGCGAATGGCAATATCTGTCAAGGGATTGTAGTAGCCACGAGCTACAAATTGGCCAGTAGATGATTTAACGTCAACTAAGCCACCCGCTTCGATCCAGTGGGGTGGCTGTTGTAATGCGCCAGAAAATATCCAGAGATGTCCGCTGAGCAGGCTTGCCTCGCGGTGGGGTTTCAAGCTTGCCGTTGGATAATGTACAAGTGATGTCACAATTAGCTCTTTCTCTCTTTAGTGATGCTATTTATTTTCCCTATTATCTCATACGAGGGAATAGCCACACTGGCACAAAAAATGAGGGCGAACGTACTGTTCGCCCTCATTGTATCGATGTTTATGCTTACAAGATGGATGGGTCAGCATTATTTTTAAGCTTAATGGCGGCAATCACTGGATCGGTATGGTGCTCGGCTAGACGCATTTCAGCCTTTTTCAGGTTGATGGCACTGTTGATCAATGCGATATGCGTAAAGGCCTGTGGGTAGTTGCCCAGTGAAATGTTGCTTTGCGGGTCGATTTCCTCGGAGAACAGTCCAAGGCGTCCCGCATAGGGCAATAAGCGCTCGAAAAGCGAACGCGCCTCCATTAATCTTCCTTGCATGGCAAGATTGTCAACCAACCAGAAGGTACAAATGGTAAAGGTTCCTTCTGTACCGCTCAAGCCATCGTCACCATGGTAGCGAAAGACAAATCCATGGCTGTCGGTAAGCTGCTCCATGATGCGATCAACCGTGGAACGCATGCGAGGATCATCCGGTGGGATGAAGCCCACCAGCGGCAATAACAGATTTGACGCATCCAGGGTTGTATCATCATAGGATTGAGTAAACGCGCCAATGGTCGTGTTATAGCCGTGGCTAAGGATATCTGTGCGAATCTGATCGCGGACAAGACACCAACGCGGCAGGTCTGCCTCCAGGTTAAGTTGTTGTGCAGCACGAATACCGCGATCAAGGGCAACCCAGCACATCACTTTGGAATAGACAAAGTGGCGCATACCACCACGAACTTCCCAAATGCCGCTATCCGTCTCGTGCCAATGCGCGCAAACATGTTCTACGAGAACACGCATCATCGCCCACAAGGGACCATCAAGCGTCTCACCATAGCGTTCAAAGCCGCCCTGGCGTCGGTAGAGGTGAATACAATCCAATACTTCCCCAAACACATCCAGTTGCTTTTGGTCAGCCGCACCGTTGCCGATACGCACTGGACGCGAATCGCGGTAGCCACTGAGATGTGGTAGTTCGTGCTCGGTCAGGTCACGCTCCCCACGAATACCATACATGATCTGCAAGTCTTCGCCATCAGCATACGACAGATTGCGTAACCAATGGGTAAAAGCACGAGCCTCTTCGGTAAAGCCCAGCACATTAAAGGCATACAGGGTAAAGGTCGCATCCCGCAACCAGGTATAACGATAGTCCCAGTTGCGTGCGCCACCAAGAGCTTCAGGTAACGACGTGGTAGGTGCAGCGACAATAGCACCCGTTGGGGCATAGGTCATCATTTTGAGCGTTAGGGCACTGCGCTGCACTTCTTCCTGATATGGCCCGTGGTAATTACAGTCTACGAGCCATTTCCGCCAGCAGTGCAGCGTGTGAGCTAATTCAAAATCAAAATTACGCTGTTGTAATTCATTTTCTACCAGTCTATAGGCGGCAGACAGGCTGCGACCGACACCGAGGGCAAAAAGGATCCGCTCACCTTCACGGAGCGTCATTTGGACGATAATCGAAGGGTGATGTTCATCCTCATCTTGCTCAACGGTCATCGCGAACGATGAAACTCGATACGCGCCAACAATCGCTAAACCAACGTGTTGCTGACCACCAGTGATGACGGCCCCCAGATTATTGTGGGTCAAGAATATTTGGCTCGGGGCAGACGCGTAATTGGGGCTGACCTTGAGCTTGAGGGTGATCGAAAGCTCACCGAAGGTACACTCTACGCCGCGTACCAGGCAATGGCACGAGCCGTCCTCTCGTGTCCAAGTATTATTATTCATACCCTGATACGGCCATGCGCTGAGTGTCTCGACTGGCATGAAATCGGTGAGTACCACTTCACCCATGGTACTGGAAAACTTTGTCTGGAGCACATTGCTACCACGCAGGTAGCGCTGTGATCCGGGGATATTCATATCTGTCGGTGCTATTTGAAAATAGCCGCCGTGTTCGGCATCCAGCAGTCGGCAGAACAGGGCTGGACTGTCAAAGTCCGGCAAGCAGCCCCAATCTACCGAGCCATCCGGGCTAATCAATACAACAGAATGGCAATCGCCGATGACTCCATACGAATTGATTGATTGATAATTGCTGGTATGTTTGTTCATCCCTACCGCATCCCTTTTCATGTGTGTAATTTGTGTGAATAAAATTGAGGAACATAATTGTTCCTTATGTGTGAATAGGACGGAAGAGATAACTAAACAGTAACAAGATATTAGTACCAATCCATATGGGTGATGTCCGCTTTTTAAATCTCTTGTAATCCGCTACCATAAACAGTATATACGCTACTGCAAACTCATTTTTGGCTCACCATCCTTTGGGGGAAAGCAGGAGCACCATGTCTGGGGGACAGGTAATCCTCGCATTTTTCTTCCAAAATCTCCCGGAAGGATGGAGAGCCTCAATTTTCATCCACTGGACATGGGCTGAATAGAGATGTTACACTTACAGTAGCGAGCAAAAAAACGATATTTTTGCGCAATATTTTCCTCAGCGTTGAGGAGCGTTCGTTGTGAGCAAGGTTGTATAGAGAGAAGTAAAACGCAGAGGAGTTTCATGAACAAAGTGCAGCGTATCATCCATCATCCCGCAGGGCGCATTGGTCTCACGGTCGGATTAACCATCGGACTTGTAGCGGCAATCATGGGTGAAGCGAGCAAGGCTCTCTTCTTCGCCGGTTTCTGTCAATTCTTGGCTTCACGTATAAAACGTGAAGGGTAGAAAACTTTTTTACCTATAAGTGCAAGCAGGGGTGTAACATGAAGCTACACCCCTGCTTGCACGCTGTGCTCCTTTAGCTTTGACTTAGCGTGGCACCTTTACATCTTTGCGCTTCAGGAAGAAGGCAACAAGTAAGGCGAGGATAACAATCATGAGGAACAAAGCCCCCCAGACCAGCCACATGTGGTGCATCGCCTCAGCTTGATCATAGATTGAGAATAAAGTGCTGTGGTAGGTGAAACCATCGGCTTTTAAAGCGTTCCCGTTCAGGCCGATGGTGGAACCGAGACCAGCGATGGACCAGCGTACCGCGAATAATGCACCGATAGCTTGCAACAAGCCTTTGTTGAGTGCAAAGAGGAAACCGGAAAAGATCACCTGCGGAATGAGAATGATCGGGATAAAGCTCATGGCGCGGTCGCTGTTGGGGGCAATCGCCGACACTACTAGTCCGAGCATTGCTCCTACGAGCGAGGTAAGGGCCAGGGTGATATAGATTTCGACAATAATCAGGTTGTTCGTAAAAAACACACCCTGGTCATAACTGCCCTGGTGAAAATGGGCGGCAATGTTGATGATAATGACCAACACAGCACTTTGTAATAGAGATAACATACCGAGCACGGCAATCTTCGAGAACATATAGGGAATGATACCCATATTGACTGTCCGTTCACGCTGATAGATCGGTCCTTCTTTGACGATCTCGCGCACGGAATTGAGGCAGCCAAACATCAGGGCGGCAAAGGCCATGATGAAGAGAATTTTTTGTGCGTCCGAGCCAGAACCAAACACAATAAAATCTTGCAATGCTTTATTGACATCCCCACCATAATTTTTTTTCACATAGGCTTGCTGCGATTTTAGGTTGAGAAATTGTTTCACCTGGTTGCAATTAACCACTTGATTCTTACCAGCATTCGGATTGGGAGTTTTGGGTGGATTGGTCTTGCCAGTACTGTTCGTGGAGTTGGAAGCGTTTATATCCAGCGGATACGTATAGTTGATGGAATTACATTGCACTACTTTGGTCGAGCTAAAGACATCGCCGCCAATCAAGAGCTGGATCATAAAAACAAGGAGAAGTGCGATGATTGGTGCTTGTAAGAGTAAGATGGCAAAGTTGGCTTTATCGTTCCAGAGCAGTTCGAGGTAACGCTGAGTGAGTAAGACAAATTGCTTGAACAAATGGTTACGTTTAGGTCGATAAGCGGCTTGCACAGGTGTACGCTGGTTGATGTGAGGGAGATGCGCGGATTGCTGCAAAGGTCCCGCGACATAGCGACGGTAGTCAGGTGAATTTTTGAAGCGTGCCTCTGCCTCTGCCGGAATATTTGGTTTCGCATCAGTTGGTTCCAGGCTACTATAGATTTGTGTGAAGTTTTCTTTGCCAAAATAGGCGAGCGCATCTTGGGGGGGGGCCAAAGTAGGCAAGCCGACCGCCCTGGCAGAGGAAGCAGACAAAGTCGCAGTCGTTAATATTGGTGGTAGCATGCGTAACGAGGATAACGGTGCGCCCTTTATCAGCCAAAGTGTGCAACAACTGCATCATTTTGAGATCAAGGCTGGGATCCAGCCCCGACGTGGGCTCGTCGAGAAAGAAAACACTGGGATTAGCGAGGAGTTCTAGAGCGATAGAGACACGCTTGCGCTGGCCCCCGGAAAGCTTTCCAATAACGGCTTTGCGACGGTGTACTAACTCAACGTCTTGCAGAACTTCATGGATGCGTTGCTGGATTTGTGCTTCGGTGTAGTCGCTGGGTAGGCGCATGCGCGCCGCATAGTAGAGTGCCCGTTCAACGGTCAAATCGGTATGGACAATATCGGCCTGGGGAACGTAGCCTAACTGACTGCTAAAATCCGCCATGTTGTGGTAGTAATTCCTACCGTTATAGAGGACCTCGCCCTCGCGGACTGGTTGCACCCCATTCAGTGCCTCCATAAGCGTCGATTTACCGGCACCAGAACCACCCACGACCGCCACAAAACTCTTGGGAGGAATCGCGATAGAAATGCCATTCAGCAAGGAAATCTGCTGCGTCGTCACCTTGATAATTCCTGGGATATCAATATTCATGTCCTTGCCGGGGTCTGTTTCCGTCAAATCGGTGCGTGAATGAGTAAATTCCAATGCCCGCAAGGGACCCAGTCTTCCCAGTTGCACCGTGCGTTGCGTGCTAATCTTCTTAAGTTCCTGGGCAACAATTTGCACCCTACTGCTTTCGTCGACGCCAGTGAGTTGCATGCCATTAAAGTAGTAGCGAAATGGCCCGATGCGAATTTCGTCATTGATCTGCAAAAGATGCGTAATGTGAATGGGATTGCCATTGACAAAGACGTGATTGGTGCTTTTCAGATCAGTGATGCTATAACCGCCCGCAACGCTTTGTAGCAGGGCATGCTGAGCCGAAACCAGTGGGTGATTAAGAGGGACGTCGTTATCGGAGAGGCGTCCAATAGTAATCACAGATTTATTCAATAGAATCGGTGGACTGTTGGGCAGCGTTTCCTGTGGCAGCGTCCTACCATCAAAATAGGTCAGCGTGACGAGAGTACCATCCTCATGACCAATCCGAAAGATGTCTCCGCTCTCCAATATCTTGCAAAAAGATGCTTTACCCGCTATAGGTTGACCTTGATAGATCAAACCATTCATTGTTTCTGCTCGTGAAGGATGCGGGTGCTCCAACACCCATTGGTCGCCATTCTGCACGATGCGAGCATGAAAAGCTGAAACAATCCGTACTTTTATAGCGATTTCATTCGATGAATCGTAGCCAATGTTGTTAATCGACTTATCCAGGTAATAGAGTGCTCTGTCGGAATTAATATTTGTACTCACCTCAAGGAACGGAGTGCCAAAATGTCTAGTTCTGGTAAGATCTGTAGTCGATTGTCCTGTTGGGGTCCCTCCCAGAGGCGAGTCGGGCGGCACGGTTGATGTTAAGGGTGTCGAGCTATTGGCTGGTTGAAGCGGTGCGGATGGCCTCGGTTGCACACCTGGCCCTGCTTTTGGCAGCGGAGTAGATGGCGTGGTCAACCCCGATTGATCTCCTTGCGGTGGAGGTCCCTGCTGAACATTATTTGGTGTAGCTAGGGCATTTTGCGGTGACATTGGCTTGACTGGTTGAACTGGTTGCCTAGGTTGTGTAGGAGATTGAGGCGTATTGCCTTTGACAGCTTGTACAGCAGGAATTTTTCCGGTTGTATCCGTGTCATTATCTGTAGTAGCTAGTGTGATGGCTTGCAGACGAAATATGGTAAATGGTCCCCGTCCAAGTCCTATCTCATCGCCAAAGTTCAGCATAGACTGCTGCACGTCCTGTTGATTGACAGTTACTCTATTATTACCAGCAGTTTTGTTCTCGATAGTCCAGCTTCCATTTTGCCAGATAAGCTCGGCATGGCTGCGTGAAATATAACCATCATCAAAAACAATATCATTAGTTTTATCGCGACCGATAGTTGTGATCGGTTTGAAAATAGAAAAAGTACGTCCAGCTTGCTGACCTGATAGAACGATTATTTCGCCTAAGCCAGGCTGTCCATTGACGGCATCCATGTAATCGACCATCCCTCCGCATAATCCATTATAAGGCTTCATGTAGGGGTAGTATAGCAGATGGTAGAGATATTGAATAGATTGTTTTTTAGTTTAAACCGCCTGCCAAACCTGCACTGTTCCGTCGTTGCCTGCCGAGGCGATGCGCGTTCCATCCGGTGCCCACTCAACGGCATAGACCGTGCTGAAATGACCATAATAGGTATACATAGCCTGGCCCGTGACGGCATCCCACACATGCACCGTCTTATCACGACCACCAGAGGCGATGCGGGCACCATCAGGGGACCATGCCACAGCATTAACCCAGTTAGCATGACCCCGATAGGTAAAAAGCGTGTGGCCCGTGATGGCATCCCAAACACGTACGATGTTGTCCCAGGAACAAGAGGCGATACGCGTCCCATCTGGCGACCATGCCAAGGCATTGACGCCAAAGGCATGCTCGCGATAGATGAGAGAGGTCACCTTCTTGCTCACATCCCAGATATGGATAGTGGCGTCATTTCCACCAGAAGCAATGCAGGTGCCGTTTGGCGACCATGCTACAGTTCCCACCAGAAGCGAATGCCCGCGATAGGTTGCTATCTCTGAAGCAGGGCTGTGTATCTGCCACACTTGTATTGTTTTATCGTCGCTACCAGAGGCAATTTGGGTCCCATCAGGTGCCCAGGCAACGGCATTGACCCAGTTAGCATGACCCCGATAGATATGCATTTGCTGCATGGTGAATGAGGCATCTTTTTCCACTTGCCATACCCTTACCGTCCGATCGTCACAGCCCCAAGCAATGAAGGCACCGTCGGGCGACCACGCGAGGCAAGCGGCCCACATGTACTTTTTGAAAGTGTCGCGATAGCTGAATTTGTGGCTACCAGTCATAGCGTTCCATACATGGAGAGCGGCATTCGCGGAACTGGAAACGATGCAGCTACCGTCGGGCGACCAGGCAAGTGCCAAGACGAGCCGATAGTGGTTGAACGTGAAAAGGAGATGGCCCATAGGCCGGTTGGCAGCAACAATCTGTTCTAATGCTTGCCGGACAAACACCATGCTGGATGGCCTGTCGCTTACATCCATGGCGACCATCTGCAATAGCAGTGACTTGAGCATCTGCGGAATTGATTGAGCCTGTAGCGATGCGAGTGCAAAGCGAAAAGGATGCTGCTCAGGATTGTCCCCGGTCAGAAGTTGGTGCAGTAGAGCTCCCAAGCTGTAGATATCCGCGCCCGGAGTCGTCTGTGCTCTGCCATATTGTTCTGGTGCCGCATAGCCTGGGGAGCCAAGTGGGACAGTATCCCTGAGTTGTCCCGGCTTAAAGTGGCGAGCAATGCCAAAATCAATCAGGTAGAGCTGACCATCAAAGGTGCGCATCACATTGGCAGGCTTGAGATCGCGGAAGATGATTGCAGGTTCACGAGTATGGAGGAAGTCAAGCACCGCACAGAGTTGGATACCAAGCGCGAGGACTTCCTGCAAGGGCAAGCATCCACCCGGTGTTCTTTGCAGATACAGCTCCAGCGTTTCGCCCTCGATGAAGTCCATCACAAGATACCAGTGATCTTGCTCAGTGAAGTGGTCATAGATATGTGGCAAGCTGGGATGAGTCAGGTTAGATAATATATGCACCTCACGATCGAAGGCGGCAGTGGCCTCTATCGCCTCATGAGGAGTAAGAGCACACAAATTAAGCTCCTTTATAGCGAGAAGACGATCTCCCTCCTGCGTATCTGCTACCTTGTAAACAGCTCCGAAACCACCCTTGCCCACGGGCGCAAGAATACGGTAGCGCTCTTTGAGCAACGGGTCTCGCATAGGAACATGCAAAGCAGCCTCACAAGCGAAACAATGTACAGCCTGTTCCAGATTAGCTGCGCCACAGATATTGCAGTAAAGTTGAGGAGAACGTGTCATCCCTGTTCTACCTTTTCATAGGTACCGAAACGTAAACACGTTTAATGTCCCGCGTATGTGTGGATTATACTTGCTTTTGGGGTAGCTAACAACCCGTCAAGTACCCCCGCATACATGACGGGGGCTTGTATCTAGCCATTACTGACTGACACCATAGGCACCTTGACTGATGCCCTTGAGATGTTTATTGCTGCGTTGATATCCGCGTTCAAGCAGAAACCGCACTGCTTACACTGAAAGGAGGCTTGGCTTTGACGATTGGCTTTCTCACAATGCCCACACTGGCTACAGGTGCGACTCGTGTTGCGCGGATCAACAAACCTCACCGCAACACTCGCCCAAGCAGCCTTGTACGCAAGAAACATGCGCAGTTGAAAGAAAGACCAACAATGCCGTTCGTAGCGGTTCTCGCGACGGACCGTTACTCGTTCTCGAATGCCTGTCAGGTCTTCGAGCGCGAGGGCCTTGCGCGATTGAGCGGCTTTGTGGACCAGGGCCTTACTGATCACATGGTTGGTGTTTTTCTGGAATCGTTTCTCTCGTCCGCTCATCTGTTTCAAGCGACGTTTGGCGGAACGTGTGCCAATGCTTTGCAGAATTTGGCGACGTTTGTGGTAGCGCATCCGTACTTCGTGGACGTGCGCTCCACGAAAGGACTCACCCGTGCTATCGGTTGCCAGTTGCACGATGCCCAGGTCAACACCAAGCGTCTCATCCGTGGGAGTCAGATCAGGAGCTTCTTGGCTTTGTGTGACATTGAGGTAATAGGTTCCTGTGCGCCAGACCAGATCGGCTCCACCGATCTTCCAGAGCGGGTCAGTCAACATCGTATGTTGCCGTTGCCCCAAGATCAGACGGCAAGTCACACGTCCTTGCATCGTATTGAGGGACACACGATCAAGACTCAGAAGACGGTACGTGCGAGCATCGTAACGAAGAGAACCACGTGGCCCAAACTGGGGACACGTCTCACTCTTCTTCGCTTTCGTGGCCTTGATGGACTCCATCGCTTTGGCACGAGCGCAGCACGCCAATTGAGCACCAAGCCCGAAACGAGTGCGAGTCTCCCCATAGACGCGATGGTGGGCCGTGTTGGTATTGGTAATGCCTTCCTCCCAACACACGGTGGCAATCCACGAAGCGGCGGCATTAAAGTGCTGTTGCGTCTCCTGGAACGCTACTTCATGCCCATCTATAGCGAGTTTGATACTGATTGTTCTTATGAGTGTCTTGTTCATAGGAGAAATCTACCAGAAAGGAACCCGTCTGTCAAGGGCGGCGTGCCTGCGGGCACCCTTTCATTCATTCATCCCCCCGCATGAATGACGGGGGTTTCCTGAAAGGAACGTCTATGAGGAGAGTAGTCCGCTCTGTTAAAGGTTCAATCAATGAATGATAAGCGGCTTAAAATAAAACGTAAACTTAAGCCTTGGACGAGGAGAGTAAAGAGGACGACGGCATAGGTTGAGAAGATCAGTTCGTCTCGTAGCGGTAGCTGAATGGGCAGGGCTAAGACTAAAGCGAGTGAGAGGGCACCACGCAATCCACTCCAAAAAATGACAAAACGCCAGGAGAAGTGGAGGGTACCCCTTAAAAGATGCGTAAAGAAACGAAGCATCAGTACCATCGCCAGTCGTGCCAACAAAACAGCAACGATTACTACTCCGGCTGTAAGTAGTAGTGAGAAAGCCGTGGCAGTGGTAAAGAAGCGCAAGGGATTGAGTTCAGCACCAACCAGAAGGAAAAGCAGGGAATTGGCGATAAAAGCGATGATGCTCCAAAAATTATCGACCGCATCCTTCGTTTGCTCAGACATACTAATGCGACGCCCATAGCTACCAAAGATAAGAGTGGCAATTATTAAGGCGATAATTCCTGACAGATGAAGCGTATCAGCCAGGAGATAGACGCCATACGCGGCGATAAGCGTGATGGTAGTCTCTATCAACGAGTCATCGATAAAGCCCACGAAGCGGCTTAACAGAAAACCACAGATGAGACCAAGAACGATGCCACCACCCGCCTCTAAGGCGAAAGAAGAGAATCCACTGACCCACGCGGCTAGCCCTGTGGTTGGATCACCTTGCAGTGAGAGCAGAATAAGCGCGAGGAACGTTTGGTATAATGCGCCTGCAACACCATCGTTGAAGAGACTTTCCCCTTCGATGATCGTCGAAAGATGAGTATTGACTTTTAGCTGGCGAAATAGCCCGAGCACTGCAATGGGATCGGTCGGTGAAAGAATGGCTCCAAGTAAGAGTGCATAGCTCCAAGGCAAAGCGGCGAAAAAATGGACTGCACAAGCGATGAGTAGAAGCGACAAGAGTAATCCTGGTACCGCTAGCAAGAAAATGGGCACCCAGTTTTCGCGTAAATGTCGCACTTCAATCGTCCAAGAGCCTTCAAAGAGTAAAGCGGGCAGAAAAACGAAGAGCACTAATTGTGGCGATAGACGAACTGCTGGCAACAATCCCAAAAGACTGATGACCAGACCAACGATCACCAGTCCAAGCGTATAAGGGATAGCCAATCTTCTCGTCACCAGGATAACGATGAGCGCGATGAGTAGGAGAAGCACGAGTATACGGACAATGGCAACAATATCAATCATTTGTGACCTCTCTGCTAATCAGATACGATTCTATTATGTATGAGAGGTCCAGAAAGAGCAAGCGAAGAGCGGCTTTAAGCGCACTTTTACTCCTTTAGCCATCCCACCACATCCGGGGCAAAGTAAGTAATAATCATATCAGCCCCAGCGCGGCGGATGCCGGTTAGTATCTCCATGGCGACGCGTCGTTCGTCGATCCAGCCGTTGTGGGCGGCGGCTTTGATCATGGAGTATTCGCCACTGACATTGTAGGCGGCGATGGGCAGATCACAATGGTCGCGCACCTGGCGAATAACGTCCATATAGGCCATAGCGGGCTTGACCATGACAATATCAGCGCCTTCGGCGATGTCGAGGTCTACTTCGCGTAAAGCTTCACGCACATTGCTGGGGTCCATCTGGTAGGCACGGCGATCGCCAAATTGGGGCGTTGATCCGGCAGCTTCGCGGAAAGGACCGTAGAAACCGGAGGCAAATTTGGCAGAATAGGCCATAATGGGAGCCTGGTTAAAACTGTGTTCGTCCAAAGTACGGCGAATCGCGCCGACGCGACCATCCATCATGTCTGAGGGTGCGACGATGTCCGCACCAGCTTCAATATGGGTCAGGGCCATTTGCGCGAGGAGTGCCAAGGACTCGTCGTTTTGCACATTGCCGTTATGGATGACGCCACAGTGTCCATGGCTGGTGTACTCGCAGAGGCAGACATCGGTGATGACCAGCAGTTCGGGAACGGCAGCTTTGATGCAGCGGATGGCTTGCTGGATAATACCCTGCTCATTGTAGGCCTCAGAGCCTACCTCGTCCTTTTCTGTTGGAATGCCAAACAGCAAAACGGCTGGAATGCCCAAATTGGCAATACGCTCTGCTTCACGGCCCAGATGCTCCAAGGGCCATTGCATAATGCCTGGCATTGCGGATATTTCGCGTGGTTCGTTGAGGCCCTCGGCGATAAAGAGGGGATAGATAAGCTGGTCTACAGACAGGCGCGTCTCGCGCACGAGGCCGCGCAATTTATCATTTTGACGGGTGCGACGGAGGCGCACGGTTGGGAAGTTGCTCATAACATATCCTCAAAAATCCTCGCGGAGCGCCAGTTCAATCTGTTGAACCGTCTCATTGAGCATGGCATCGTCCAAGGCCAACGAGATGAAGCAGGTTTCATACTGTGATGGCGGCAGATAGATGCCGTGCGACAACATACGCCAGAAGTAACGCGCAAAGCGCGCGGTATCCGCTGTTTTGGCAATCGCATAGTCGATGACGGGTTCGGGTGTGAAAAAGAGACAGAACATGGCTCCGATACGCACGAATTGCAAACCCAAACCGAGGTCGCGCACAACCTGCTCAATGCCTTC
Source organism: Ktedonobacterales bacterium (assembly GCA_038209195.1). GTDB lineage: Bacteria > Chloroflexota > Ktedonobacteria > Ktedonobacterales > Ktedonobacteraceae > JBBQXY01. Next base: position 82,123 of record JBBQXY010000001.1, read on the forward strand.
GCCCAGCAATTGACTCTTCTGCTCCAACTTTTCATACTGACCGGGTTTGCGCATCTCGGTCAGTGTGGCAATACCAGCAGCCATAGCGAGGGGATTGCCGGAGAGTGTACCAGCCTGGTACATAGTTCCCACAGGGGCGACATGCTCCATGATAGCGCGACGACCACCATAGGCGCCGACAGGCAACCCACCACCGATAATCTTGCCTAAACAAGTCAGGTCGGGGGTAATGCCGACGCGTTCCTGCATCCCACCGAGGGCGACGCGGAAACCAGTCATTACCTCGTCAAAAATGAGCAGTGCGCCGTAGTGCTTTGTCAGGCTGCGCAATTTTTCCAGAAAGCCTGGCAGCGGCAGCACGAGACCCATATTGGCAGCCACAGGCTCAACGATGATAGCGGCAATCTCTTGGGGATAGGCACGAAATATCTCTGCAACGGCGGCACTATCATTGTAGGGTGCGATGAGCGTATTGCTGGTTGTCTCCGCTGGCACACCTGGACTATCCGGTAGACCCATCGTGGCGACGCCGGAACCAGCCTGTACCAGCAGCATATCGGCATGACCATGATAACAACCACTAAATTTGATGATCTTGCTGCGTCCAGTGTAGGCACGAGCTAGGCGCAGGGCGCTCATGGTAGCCTCGGTACCGGAATTGACGAAGCGCACCATTTCGATGGATGGCACGCTGTCGATCACCAGTTTGGCTAGCTCATTTTCGGCCTTCGTCGGAGCCCCAAAGCTAAAGCCCGTCTTGCTGGCTTGCACAACCGCCTCGACTACACCGGGAAAAGCGTGGCCCAGGATCATCGGCCCCCAGGATTGCACGTAATCGAGATAGCGGTTGCCATCAACATCGTAGAGATAGGGACCGTTGGCGGCATCGATGAAGACTGGCGTGCCACCAACGCCACGAAAGGCCCGCACAGGACTATTGACCCCACCGGGCAATAGCTCCTGCGCTTCCTGGAAAAGTTCTTGCGAACGGGTCAGCTTAAGATTACTGCCCACTGGCATCGCATCACTCACAGACTATGCTCCAATTGCTTCCAGTATCTCGTCCAATGGTTGCGCCACACAGGTAAACATGGGAGTGTCACGCAGCGTATAAGCACTGGCCTCGGTTTCGCGCAGTTCCTGCACGAGATCAAGAAAATCATTGATGTTATCGGTCTCAAAGGCAACGACAAACTCTTGATCATCCAGGCCAAAGGAGTAGGTGGTGTTGAGCGAGACCGATGGATATGTCAGCCCAACGCGAATATGCTCATTCATCATACGCTTGCGATCTTCTAATGGCAAGGCGTACCAAGCGCGAGTTTTTACAAAGGGATAGACAAAAAGAAATTTCTTATCGTCAGGCGAAATCACCAGGCGCGGGTCGTGTGCGCCACGCGCATTTTTGCCCACGTAGACGGAACGCTTGGTCATAGAAAGAAAGGCATTTGTCTCGCGCAGATACGGGCCCATGGCACTGCGGCGAATGCGGCTACTGATCCCTTGCAAATCTTCGACAGCATAGGTCGCTTGCCAGAGCATGAAGTCGCAATCTGAACGCAGTCCGAACAAGCTAAAGCTGCGCACAAGCGCATGTTCGGCATGATCGTTGAAGATGCTTACCAGAGCTTGTTTGCCAAGCTCCCGCGTCTCGGCGGGTAACAACTGCCACTGCGGATCAAGTTTGTAGAAGGTGAAACGCACCAACTGACGCGGTTGCTTGGGCTTAGCCGGTGCTGTTGCCTGTTCAGGCTGGGTGGCGATAATCTGTTCTGCCATAGTATGTTATTCCTTTATTGAATGAATGATTGCCTCGACAAGACCAGCGATAGTAAATTCTGTGGCCTCAATGGTAACAGTGAGGCCCAGTTCACGAGCGGTCTGCGAAGTAATGGGGCCAATACAGGCAATGTGTAGCTGGGGGTGCTGTGTTACAAGCTGCGTTGCATGTACAACGCCTCTTTCCTCACAGCTCGCCAGCCATTGCATAAAGTTACGAACGGTAGAAGAACTGGCAAATGTTATTATGTCAAGTTCTCCAGCTTGTAAAAGGTTCAGGATGTCTCGTCCCTGCTCATCATCACTGGCAACGGCATGGGTGTAGTAGGCAATTACCTCGTCGACGATGGCTCCCGCTTGCTGTAAATCTGTGACCAATATCTTGCGAGCTTCGGCTGCGCGCGGCAAAAGGATATGTTGGCCCTTGATTGGTTCTCCCCGTCGCTGGAAATCATCAATCAGCGCGGCTGCAACACCTTCCGCTCGATACTCGTCGGGTATGAGATCGGCATAGAGGCCATAGTGTGTCAGTGCGTTAGCGGTAGCAGGGCCAATGGTAGCGATGCGTATATCGCGCAAGGTGCTTAGATCATAGCCAAGCTGCAAAAGGCGTTCACAACAGATGTTGACTCCGTTGGCACTGGTAAAGACTAGCCAAGAGTAGTCTTGCGAAAGAAATAACTTTCCCAAGGCGCTATCGAGGGCTGACCAGTCTGCTGGTGGAACGATGCGAATGGTTGGGAATTCGATAGGGATGGCTCCGAGAGCGGCTAGACGTTCGCTTAACACACTGGCTTGTTCGCGAGTGCGTGTCACCAGGATGCGTTTGTTGGCAAGGGGCAATGCAGTGGTCAAGCTTGGTTCAGACATGTTGACGCTCCTGAGTTCTGGTGGCTGCGACGGTGGCGATGATCTCTTCGGCACCCTGGGCAAGAGCTTGCTCAGCCAGAGTAATACCTAGTTGTGCAGCTTGTTCTATGACAGAAGTCGCTGACCATGGAATGCTCTGGCAGACGCGTACCTGACGCTGTCCATCCAGGCTAATGACCAAGCCAAATACCGTCAAGATAGCAGCACTGATTGTGCCGTAGGATGCGACCGGCAGGTAGCAGCCCGCGCCCAGTCTGCGCATGAACATGCGCTCGGCGGTGGTTGTAGCCTGTGTCACCAGGTCACTGAGCGGTGCCAGTAACTCGCTCATGGCTAGTTCGTCGCGAATTTCCAGGGCCAATGCGCCCTGCCCTGGTGAGGGCAGCATCGTCTCAAGAGGAAAGTAGGTTAAACGGTCAGCAAGGCGATCTTGCATGTGTAGTCGATGCAGACCTGCTGCTGCTAGCACGATCGCATCATATGCATTAGCATCCAACTTACGCAAACGCGTATCGACATTGCCACGAATAGAGCGTATCTCGGCCTGTGGAAAAAGCAGACGTAGTTGCGCGCTACGCCGTAAGCTACTGGTGCCTATACGCATAGACTCAGGCATCGCATGGATATCGTACGGGCTGCGGGTCACTAACACATCACGCACATCTTCACGCGGCCCCATAATTACCAGGCGCAGATCGTCGGGCTGCGCTGTCGGCAGATCTTTCAGGCTATGAACCGCTAGGTCGATACGTCGCTCGTGTAACGCACGCTCGATCTCGGTGACAAAAACGCCATCTCCGCCAATTTGTGAAAGTGGCACATCGGTCACGCGATCACCGATGGTGCGTATCTGCTCAATAGTTATCTCTAGCGTCGGCCATTGCTGCCGCAATCGCTCGATCACCCAATGTGTCTGTGCCATTGCCAACGTGCTGGCCCTGGTCCCTATCGTTATTTGCTTCATGCGTTTTCTCTTCCAAATCAAATAAATAGCGCAATGCTTCGGCATAGATATGACCCTGCCCATTAGCAGCGGCATCTTTGAGACGTAACATAGGTTTATGGAGAATTTTGTTGAGTAGTCGAGTCGTTAATTCCTGTACAGCCGCCGTTTCGTGTTCAGAAAGCGTGTGTGCTATCTGGTGCATGGTGCGTGACACTTCCTGTTGACGCAAGGCTTCGGTGTAGGAACGCAGGTCGCTGATGGTATCTACAACGCTCAATGAATGCAGCCAACGCGCAAATTTGCTCACTTCTTCGGCAACGATGACTTGAACAAGCACGGCTTCCTGCATGCGCATGCGAATACCCTCCGTCACGCTGGCCTGGAGGTCATCGAGGTTATAGAGATGGACACCTTCGATAGTGGCAACTTCGGGATCAATATCGCGCGGCAAGGCAATATCTATCAAGAGCAATTCACGTCCGTTGCGTTGCTGCATGATCTCTTGCACCATGTCACGATTGATAATAGCACGAGGTGCGCGTGTTGAGCTAATGACTACATCCGCCTCGAGTAATGCTGCCGATAGCTCAGAAAAGCTACGGTGGAGTGCGTGATAGCGTTCAGCCAGGTCAATCGCATGCTCGGTGGTGCGGTTGATGATGACAAGGCGTTGTGAGCCGTTATCGCAGAGATTGCGGGCGGCGAGTTCGCTCATCTGGCCTGTACCCACCAACAAAACGCTGGCGGTATTGAGATCGGGAAAGTGCTGGCGCGCCAGTTGTACCGCGACATGACTAATTGAGACGGCATTCCGACTAATGCCAGTTTCGCTACGAGCCCGCTTACCTGTCACTAACGCGGCTCGGAACAACGCGGAAAGTACCGGGCCAGCGTAGCTGCTACCCTGGGCAATTTCCAATGCCTCGGCAACCTGTCCCTGAATCTGTGGTTCCCCTGGCACTTGCGAATGTAATCCACTGGCTACACCAAATAAATGAGACACTGCTTCTTCGTCAGTAAGGCTATAGCTATGTGCTTGCAGTTCGGAGAGTGCGACTTGGCGCGTCTCGCTGATGACCTGCAACAGGTCTGCTTTAGAGGTATCAGGTGCTGAACAAAGCGCGTATACTTCAAAGCGGTTGCATGTTGAGAGGAGAACGCTCTCCTGTACCACTGGTTGTGTGGCGCGAAGTACCTGGGGTACCTGGCGCAATGAACAGACGAGCTTTTCACGCAAAGCGATAGGTGCAGTGGTATGATCGACCCCAATTACGATAATATGCACGGAAACCTCATAAATCTTATAAAATTATGTAGCTTACTAGAGATTTTAGCGTTTTTTCGCCAATAGTCAAGGGCCAGATCAATTATATCCTATAAGGTAAACACTGTATGTTTCTCTAAGGTATATAGCTAGTCCTCCCGCGTTCGGCGGCAAGGGATGGGGGGAGGATTAGGGCGTAGCCCTAGAACCCAGTCAGAGAGCGACAACCCTCTGCACTCCTGCCTGATTCTGCCCTCTTGTCGCTGTGTTGGTAATATGCTAGTATCCTTGAATAGATGAAATAAGGAGCGCAGTGATAGATGCAGCAAGACGAGACTACCGTTACTGGTGAAATAACCGAGGCAGAACGTAGCGGATATGAGGCCAATCAGCATGTAGAGCCTACGCCTGAAGCAAAAGCAAAGGTGGCAGAAAAGGATTTTGATTGGCTGGCTCTAGGAATAGTTATTATTATAAGCGCATTCTTTGCCCTGGCTGCACGTTTCAACATACAACCAGCCACATCATTGGCTCCAGTGGCGGTGCTCAGTGCCCCGGGTTGCGGACTGCTGGTAACTGGTATGCGCAAGCTTCGCACGCCGTTTCGTCCGGGGTTATTTGAGGCTGCACTCGGTGGGCTTTTCCTCGCCCTATTTCAATGTATTGCTGCACTCAGTTATCCCCATGTATTGCAGATATTGGGTGAAGTCTCGGATGAACGGTTAGGCTTTCTCACGACATGGGGACTCATTGCTGCCTTCTCTGTGATTTTTAGCATCGTTGGTGCTAGCTTAGGGCATCTGGCTTTTGCACCACTCCGTCCTTTGCCAGCAAAAAAGGGTGTACGGCAAGATGCACCAGCTAGCGAGGATGATGAAGAGAATGAGGAGGCACAACAGAGCAGTGCGGTCGCTCCGCTTGAAGCGGTGACGCCAAAACGTTCCCTCGTCAGTTATTTCATTGCTGTGCTGTTGCTGGGCCTGGCTCCGATAGCCGCTGGCTATGTGTTCTCAGCGGCCTTTGATTACATGCTAACGACCTATCAGTTTTTTCCTGGCCCCTACCCAACGCTGCGTTTGTTAAGTACGCTGTTGCCTTGGCAAATCCCCGTGGCAATCAATATTACTGGTAGCGATGCAAACTCATTGATCTTTTTACTGTGGCAGTTGTGGCGTTTCCCAGTATTTCTCGGTAATCCCACGATGTTTGATATACAGGCACTGGAACCATTTGTGTTCAATGGTGTGGCCCTGGGATTACTGCTTTTGACGATGCGTAGTAGCGCAACAGATAGTGGTAGCCAACGCATCGTGCTGGGTTGGTCGAGCTACCTCGCGTTGGAATGTGCGCTCGGACTGCTCCTGGTATTGCCGGCTGACTTATGGATTGTGCGAGGTTTGCAAGGATTGCTTCAAAACCCTGTGCTATCCATCCCAATACGCACGCTCACAATCCTTGATCAGTCCACCTTTATCCTGAACTTGATTACAGGACCGCTCGTCTGCCTGGCTCTTGGCATACTGCTACGTTTCGCAAGAATCGATAGAGCAGGGATACAAGGGGCTGCCGCCCCTTGACTGGGTACTAGGGCACAGTCCTAGTTTTCCCTCCCTTCCCTGCCGCCGTAGGCGGCATTTCAAATGAAGATCAAAAAAGCAGTAGGAACTCTATAAGGGAGCCTTGAGGCCTGCTTTATGGCACAGTTATAGGATAATGGTTTGGATTCTCGCCAGATTGATACATCTGCACGTTATAGAGATTGTGATAGAAATCAACAATACAGGGGCAAGGAAGTTAGGCGTTGATATATAACTGTCCCAGGTGCAATGCGAAAGTTCCAGAAAAGGCCCAATTTTGTGCAAATTGTGGTTTAAAACGACGTGGAACACAACCTATTCCTGTAACACCAGCAACGGCAAATGCGGCACCACTATCCCGAACGTCCGAGGAACTAGCTCCCACGCCAGCAAATACTCCTGAGAGAGGGCAAAAACTACCAGCAATACCAAAGCGTGAAGTACAGCCGCACGTTAAGCGCGTACCAGCGCGTCCTAATTCAGGTTCATACAACACGCTACCAGTACAGCCCGCACGATTAGCGCAGCCCGCTCCCGCCAATAGCGAAGAACAGAGGCAAGGATTTACCCCTACTATTGAGCGCAACCAGAATAATCCCTCAACGCCGCTTCCCCCTACAAACCTGATTCGCCCAGTAGGAACCTGGAAAACGCAAACACCGTCTCCCTACATCGCCCAATCAGCACAGGCAGATCGTCCACAACTCAAAAACGCGTCACCTTTACAAGCTGCTCCAACGAACGGGTCAGATGTAAAATCGGCCCCATCGCCAGATAGTTCCGCTATAAGACCAGGGCCAGAGATACAAACTCACATACCAGAAACACCGCAAAGGTCTAGCTACACTACACTCAACGATGTAGCTAGTATGGTTAATGGCGGTGTAATGCGCAATGTGGGCGAGCAACGGTCTAGCTATAATGTACCTATGCCAGTCTGGCCTGAGAAATTACCTAAACCTCAACAGTTTCAGCTAATAGAATCTGCCTTGCAGCAACAAGGTCGAGGTTCACCTTTGACAAATGTACCAAACGGAGTGTTTCCAGCTAGAGTTGCACAGGTACGACCACCATTCATAGAGGCGAATGAACATTTCGCTCAAGATGATACTAGTTCTGAAAGTTATGTGGCAACCAGTGCTGCTGCCGAACGCTGGCGCACCAGTTGGCGCGACCGCCAACGCAGTGAGGCAGGGCCTGCAATGTCGGCATCCCGTGGTCAATCGTTGGTACCAGAACCATTGATGGCAATGCAGAGTAGTTTCGTTCGCATGCGTGCTATTATCATCCCTAAGAGTTCGCATGCAACCTTGCGTTTCTGGCTCTCGCTCATCCTGATGGTTTGTGTCATGGGAGGATTGGCTGCGTTTATTGCCTCTACATTTCAAACTGCTCCTGATTCAGCGAGCCAAGGCACTCAGCAAAGTGTAGCGCAACCTCCAAACTTGAGCATTGCAGGTACACCAATGGGAACTATTGTGCAAGGGCAATTTCTTCACCTGCATGGCGATAATTTTGCTGCTGGCGCACCGATCAGCTTTTTATTAGATGGAACAGCGACAATTAAGAGTGCAGATGGACGACCACTGTCGGTACTGACTTCTGAGCAGGGTTCGTTTGATGTCGCAATACCTATCACTGCCACCTGGTCGGCTGGTGCGCACATAATGCAAGCACACGACAGCATACATAATCAAAATGCCTACCTGAATATTGATATCAGCCTGGCAGCCCCCACCGTGACGACCAGTAAAGAAATGGCACTGTCCGCGAAACAGCTAACATTTCAAGCCAGCGTGGAGCAAGGCAAACCCAAAGAACAATTTGTCACGCTAACGAACACTAGTAGCGCTCCTTTGCTATGGACAGCCAGGGCCGTTGTCGAGAACAATCTCTCCTGGCTAAATATTGATGAGAGCACCAACAGTGGTCATCTGAATATTAACGGTATAACATCCGTTGGTATCAACGTAATCGTTAACGGCTTGACTGCCACTGCCAAACCCTATACAGGGAAAATCATCTTCACCATCAACGCAAACGAGCAATTGACATTACCAGTGGTATTACAACTAGTACATGGAACGCCGGAAATTTCGCTGAACCCGAATCCATTGATCGGTATGCTTTCTCCTACCGGGGGTAGCTGTCAAGCAAATACGACGCTTTTAGTGGTCAATTTAAGTAGCGAGCAGGTGAGTTGGTCAATCAGTTTGAATGGCGTTGCCAGCACACACATTGCGTTTTTACAACTTGGCAAGCCCAAGCTACAAGGCTCGTTAGCACCAACAGGTCAGCAGGGTGACAGTACAATGCTGACCTTACAGTGCGTACACGTTAAGAATGGCGATGTGTACCATTTCGCCTTCAATGCGAATGCTATTGCCTGGCCTGAAGTAGTTACCATTCAAGCTGTACAATAACCGTTTGTACAACATCAAGCTGAGCACAAACTTACATTCCTTCTAGCACGAGTTGCAGTTCATCTATGCCGTGTTGTGCATCAAAGTATGCGAGAAGATGGGCAAGGCGACAGGTGGCGCTGCGTCCACTGCCCGTAGGAGCGGCACTATCCGTGATGGTGATGCCATCGAAGAGCTGTAGGGCTGGATTGAGCGGGATGGTAACTGTGTAGATCGCCTGTACACGTTGCTCTTGCAGCAGCAAAAAGCTGGCTTTTTGGGCGCATTGTGAAGTGCTGGTCAATTTAGGGTCAACATGGTGCAGGAGGCGTTCGACTCCAACGAGGTGCAAATTGTCATCATCGTAAACCTCAGCCGTAGTTAGCGCACCCACTACTCCACTTGCAGGTGGCTTACCACTCACAATAATATGATTGGCCCGCTGGTCATCATTGCCAAAGCTCACCAATTCCACTTCCGGCTGATAGCTCCATACCGCAGGATCGCTGCTGGCAATCTCGCGAAATTGCATTATTTCACTCTGATCAAGGAAGTAGACCAGACCATACGTTGTGCAGAGTTCATCCAAGGCATGGCGGTAGGTTTGTCCAGCCTGTAAGACAAAGGATGCAATCACCTGGCTCATCTGCGTTGTAGTGGGCAGGTTGATCGTGAAAAGGCCGCCACGGGCACACATCTCGCTGACGAGATAGCTCAGGGTCTGGTTGAGATAGCTGACCTGGTAACGCGAAATGAGGTCAAGGTTGCGCGTGAGGTCCAGACCTACGAGCAAAAGGTGATTCTCCTGGGGGGAACGGATGACATGGATTTGTTCGAGGTGATAGACACCCACTTTCACGACATCGGGCGTGTTAGGTGGAGAGCCAGTTTTATACCCTTCACTGAGCACGAGAGATGCGTTGAGGCCAACGGGTTGATAGTTGGTGCCAGCGGTGAGCAGTGCATTGTAGACACCTCTGGCATTATCGATCAGCACTTCCAGACGTGATGGCTTGCCTATCTGTTCTAGGCGTTGATAGGAGAGCACGGCGGCTGAAACGTCGAGGTATTGCGCATTGTTGGAAGTATTGAAGGTCGGCACACTAAAGACTGTGGGCATAGCTGCAATATAGTAGCGCGAACCAGCGCTGCCCGTGTGGGGCGTTGGCAACTTGAAGGCAATAGCACCATAGGTACAGGTAATATCGTGCAAGATCATGCCATTTGACCAGTGGATGAGATCAGCCGATTGGCGCATCCGCGGGTAGCTATACACGGAACCAGTTAGGAAGCCGGAATCAGCTTCGATACAGGTGAGCGTATACAAGCCATCGGCAAAGGTCATACGTGGGGAATAGCGAGCTATTGCAGTGCTGGTGGCTGACGCAATAACGCTGCTACTGCTCCATGTATTGCTGGAGGGATTGTAGAGGCAGGAGGCGAGGGTAAACCCATTGCTATAGACAAGGGTATAGGTGGGATTGGCCCAGGCAGCCGCTACGCCCGCCCCCCCAGTTAAAGGTGGCAATGTCCAGGCAGTGAGTGCTGACCATGCTCCAGTATTGAATGAACAACCCATATTTTCACCACCAACCACATCATAGAGAAAGAAAATGTCGTTGTTGCCAGCACTGCCCATCTCCTTGATTAAAGCACCTCCCGGTGGTGTAAGCACAACATTGGGGCCGCTCCATGTCTGCCCGTTATCGGTTGACGACCATGCCCAGAGCTGGCTACCCCCAGTGCCGCGTTGGGCAAAGGCACGCAGGGTGCCACCCGAATTTGAGACGGCACAGCCCGCATCTTCAAACATATTGCCACTGCCGCCAGAAAATGTCGTCCATGCACTCCACTGGGATGCTACCGAGGGATCGGTAATGCGTTTATATTGAAAGTTGGAGGTGAAACCACCACCGCCACGCGTGACCTGCACACGAATGATGCTATTATCGTTCGCGATACAGAGGTCATGCCAAGCATCGGCGGTATTGGGAGTTTGGTATGACGCGTAATGAATGACGTGGTCTTCAACGGTAAGAGTAAGTGCTGGAACACGCGTGACGCTATTGACCGCGCTGGTCAACGCACCATCAAGGGTACGAACCATAAGGGGAAACCTTTCTGAGGAAGCATAGTACAGTGTTTCACTTAATGTAACGAGTGGGGATGCAAGGGGCCACGCCCCTTGACAGGGTTCTAGGGCTGCGCCCTAGTTCTCTCCCTCTCCTCTGCCGCCGTAGGCGGCCAGTCACATGAAGTGAAACAAAGCATTAGAGGAGGGTGGTTTAACTGGAGAGATAGGAAAGTTGTTGGACAGACCGACAAACAGCGAATTACTGGTCGCTTGCTAAAGTATACTCTATAAAATGGTATTTTTCAAGGGTATGGGTTGTCAAGGGGTTAAGCAGCAAAACTACCCAGTGATAAAGTAGTTGGAATAGACAACGACAGCGCAATGTTACACAGTTTTGGAGGTTTTGCTGTCGTCAGACCTCAAACTATTCAATACCACTATGTCCGCGACCCTTAGAGTGGTCTATGGGCAGACAAGGAGAATGAATCATGATGTCACCAGCATCTGTGATGAAAGTTGTATCGGTCAATGTTGGGCTACCGCGAGAGGTTATCTGGAGAGGGCGAAAAGTCATGACGGGTATCTTTAAGGAGCCTGTGGCAACGCGAGTGGTCATACAGAGACTGAACCTTGTTGGCGATCGTCAAGCTGACCTCACTGTTCATGGTGGTGTTGATAAAGCCGTCTACGCGTATCCAGCAGAGCACTATCACTACTGGCGTGAGCAGTTTCCAGACATGGCGTTGCCCTGGGGTATGTTCGGGGAGAACCTTACTACCGAGGGGTTAACAGAAAAAACCATTCATATCGGAGACCGCTTCCAGATTGGATCTGCGGAGGTCGTGGTAACGCAACCGCGACTGCCATGTTATAAGCTGGGCATCAAATTCGGACGCAGTGATATCTTAAAACGCTTTCTGAAAAGCGGGCTTACTGGCTTCTACTTCGCTGTCATCCGCGAAGGAGAGGTAGCATCCGGAGATGCCATTACGCTTGTCAGCCGTGACGAGCAGCAGGTCAGTATAGCTGAGATCACCCAACTTTATCTGCAAGATAATCCTGATCCAGAGACAATGCGACGCGCAGTTAGGATAGAGGCACTTCCTGCGGGATGGCGGGACTACTTTCTCGAACAACTCGCTCAAACAGCAAGTTGAGGTGGAACAACCCCAACGGCATTCCATGCCGCTTGCACACATTGTTTTAGCAACAGCACGTTGGTGAGCGGCCCTACACCGCCGGGGGTCGGTGTCAGCGCACTAGCAACTTCGCGTACCGAGGCGACGTCAACGTCGCCCACGATCCCTCCCTCTGGCAAGGCGTTAATGCCAACATCGATCACCACGGCTCCAGGACGCACCATTTCAGCGGTGATCATCTTTGCGCGTCCAATTGCCGCCACCAAGACATCGGCTTGACGAGTTATGGTGGCGAGATTGGCTGAACGTGAATGGCAAACGGTGACGGTAGCATTTTTCTGTAGCAGCATCATAGCTAAAGGTTTGCCCACAACATTGCTGCGCCCCAGGATGACGACCCGTTTGCCCTCCAACGGTGTTTTGGTACGCTCAAGTATCTCTACGACGGCGGCAGCGGTCGAAGGGAGAAAGCTAGGCAAGCCAAGGAAGAGATTACCCGCGCTCCGTGGACTAATACCATCGATATCTTTGCTCGCGGCGATAGTATCAGCAACCATTTTTTGCGCAAGATGGGCAGGTAGAGGCATTTGTACGATGATGCCCTGGGTGGCCTCATCGTTGTTCAAGTGCAGCAACATAGCGCGCAGTTCATCGGATGAGACCTGTGCCGACAACTGCTCCAAACGAGCGGCAACCCCTACGTCGTTAGCGATGCGCAAAATCGCTTTGCTATAGACCCCCGAGGCGGCATCGCCACCGACCAGCACAATTGCCAGACCGGGAGGTCGCCCCTGCAATTGAGTATAGGCGTGTATCTCTTCGCGCAGTTCGGCGCGAATCTCTGCTCCCATAGCCCTACCATCCAAAATGTGTGCTGTCACGCTCGCTCTCCTACTATGCTGGTGATCTGTTGAGTGTATTCGGTAATCGTATCGAGAGCTTTGCCGAGGCGATCACTTAAGATGGTGACCGTGGACAAGTCTTTCATGGATTGTAAATTCGCACGCACCATCCAGGCAGCACCAGTACCTGCGGCTGATGCCAACATTGCCCCGGTTGCTATATCGCTCAGCACGTTGGCATTACCAATTTCAGCGATGCGAAGACAATAGCGTGCCAACTCGGCAGAACACTCGACCATCTCCAATGGTACGAGAGCCGCACCAACTAATCCTTCTTGAATGGCTTTGCTGCGTGTTATTTTCTCGTCATCGGTCGTGCGCGGCAATTTAAACGAGGCAGCAAGTGTGCCGTAAGCGTCGATATCGGCCTGCATGAGTTGTTGAAAACGTTCGCGAAGATGCTCTGTCTTTTGCAGAATGCCATCGACTTCGCTCTGTACGTTGGCATAATCGGCCTTGCCAATCGTCAGTCGCGATACCATGCTTGCCAGTGCCGCCCCCATCGCACCGCTTACAGCGGCAGTTGAACCACCACCAGGGGTAGATTTGGCTGAGGCCAGCTCATCCAGGTAAAATTGTAACATTTTATCCAAATACATGTGTTTCCTATATCTAAAGGGTGTTGAAGGTGTACGAAAACGTTCACTTTGCATTCTAGCATCTTGGATGGGTCACGTCGAGGTCTTTATTGCTCTGACCGCCTTCATTTGACCAACAGGGATGCAAGGGGCCGCCGCCTCGCTGTATTTCGGGGATGCGCTGACAACGTGCAGCCTTCATTTGACCAACGGGGATGCAAGGGGCCGCCTCGCTGTATTTCGGGGATGCGCTGACAACGTGCAGCCTTCATTTGACCAACGGGGATGCAAGGGGCCGCCGCCCCTTGACTGGGTTCTAGGGCTGCGCCCTAGTTTTCCTTCTTTTTCCTGCCGCCGTAGGCGGCAATAAGTGCATAAACAACAAACCAACTACCCATGATACAATGGTAGGAATAGATTTAAGAATGATAAAAATGACAGGCTGCGGCCTGAAATTGATGGAGCTAGATGTCTGATGAATACTCCCACACATTTTGAGACTGCCTTTGAGATGTTCTTGTGCGCCTACCCTGATTTTCAATCGACCGAGTCATTGGACATGTTACGAAGGCACGAGTTTGCGCGCCTGGACGAGGGCGACCATATCTATCTCGATTACACTGGTGGCGGACTGTATGCACTTTCTCAAATACATGCCCATCATGAGCTGTTGGGCAATGCCGTTTTAGGCAACCCACATTCCTCGAACCCGACTTCACAGGCCACGACGCAGTTGGTTGAGCAGGCCAGACAGTACATCATGCACTTTTTCAATGCCGCGCCAGAGGAGTATGTTGCTATTTTTACACAGAATGCCAGCACGGCTTTGAAGTTGGTGGGAGAGTCGTATCCGTTTGAGCCTGGCGATGACTATTTGCTGACTTTCGATAATCACAACTCTGTCAACGGTATTCGCGAGTTTGCGCGAGGACATGGGGCAAAGACCGCCTATATTCCAGTGGTACTGCCCGATATGCGCGTGGACGAGGCCGAATTGTTGGAGAGACTTGAGCAGGCACAACCTGGTGGGCACCATTTATTTGCCTATCCAGCACAGTCCAACTTCTCAGGCGTTCAACACCCTCTCGAATGGATCGCACTGGCGCAAGCGAGAGGATGGGATGTAATATTGGACGCAGCCGCATTTGTTGCAACGAATCGCCTGGACCTTGGCCTGTGGCATCCCGATTTTGTGCCGCTTTCGTTTTACAAGATGTTTGGCTATCCTACAGGCGTTGGCTGTTTGTTGGCGCGTCGCGAGGCACTCGCTAAACTGCGCCGTCCCTGGTTCGCAGGTGGCACTATCACCGTCGCTTCTGTACAAGGTGACCGCTATTATTTGGCGGAAGGTGAAGCGGCATTCGAAGATGGCACACTGAACTACCTGAACATCCCCGCGGTTGAAATTGGACTGCGCTACCTGAAAACAGTGGGGCAGGAGATAATACATGAGCGAGTGCATTGCTTAACAGGTTGGCTGCTAGATACCTTGTCCGCGCTACACCATGGCAACGGCAAACCATTGGTGAGGATTTATGGAGCGATCAATACACAGAAACGTGGAGGAACGGTGACGATGAATTTCTACCGCGCCGATGGATCAATCATCGACCATCGTAGCATCGAGCAGCAAGCGAATAAAGCCAACATTTCGCTCCGGACAGGGTGTTTTTGCAATCCCGGCGGTGGAGAGATCGCCCTGGGCCTTTCCGCCGGAGAATTGGCGGCCTGTTTCCGCCAAACATCTCACCAAGATCGCTGTACAATTGACGATTTCCGGCTGTGTATTGATGGCAAGAGTTCAGGGGCGGTACGAGTGTCTTTTGGATGGGTGAGTAACTTCGCGGATGCCTACCGCTTCATAGAGTTTGCGAAGGGGTTGCTGGAGCAGTAGCAAGTCCTGGGTTTGTCCAAAGAGTGGGTGGAGGGTTTTTGGGGGGGGGGGGGGGGGGCCACACCACACCCCCCCAGCCAGAGGTGAAAAAAAAAAAGGTGAGAGGAAAAATGGGGATGGTTTTTGTGTTGTA
>JBBQXY010000002.1:0-91120 GCA_038209195.1 Ktedonobacterales bacterium
GGAGGCGAACACTGGCCCAATCGCGGCAGTGAGCGATGTGGGACAGACAGTGGTAGGGAAGAACATTGCTTTGGATGCCTCAGCCTCGTATGTTGCAGGTAATTCTGCCGCACCTTTGTCATACACCTGGAATTTCGGCGATGGCTCTACCGCTAGTGGCATTGCGGTCAACCATGCTTACCAATTGCCCGGTAGCTATACGTTAACGCTCACCGTTATCTCTAGCAGGAGCAAACTTCTCATCAGTAAGGAGATCACTGTCGTCTCGCACAGTGTGCAATATCCTAATCCCTACTCAGGCTATGCATCGAATGGTGTACCGCCTTCCAACCCAGCAGTGGTCTTGCCAACACCCACAAACGCAAAGCCAGATCTGGTTCCTACCACTGCTACCACCACCGCATCAAATCCAGCTAGCATTGTGGGTTTTGTGTTGCTGCTCGCTGTCAGCCTGGTCATTATCATTCTGGTGGTGCGAGGAACACGCTTGAAAAGGAAGAAAGAAGAGGTTTGAGAAAACGTACTGCAAGCTAAATCAGCTTCCAACCGGAAATCACCAGGACAGCAGCCAATACTGGGCGCATATATTTCTCTGGGACGAATTTGCTTGCTCTACTCCCGATAAAGACACCGGGCAACGAACCGATCAGAAGGAGGCCAACAATAGGCCAGTTAATAGTTCCTGCTGTGAGATACGCTATGAAGCCTGAAGCCAACAACATGAAAGCCTGGAAAATGTCAGTGCCCACTAATTCTTTCGCGGTCAAGCGGGGGAAGAGGAAGGCGAGAGAGACGATGATTAATGTACCGCTGCCGACAGATGTTAAACCAACCAGGAAACCAACAACCGCTCCTATCGCGATAGTGATGATAGGGCGATAGCGTTTTTCCCATAGGCCAGGAGTCGTTGAAACTTCAATTTCTTTACCACCATTAGCGAGCACCGCCTTCTTGTGCGCCTCTAGTTGACGCTTTTCTAGCGAACGCATGATAAACGGCTTGATAAGCAACATGAGTGCGACCAAAATGAGTGTGCAGCCAATGGCTGGCAAAATCACACCATTGATGGCTGTACCATTGTGTTTACGAATGTACTGGACAAGGGTAACGCTCAGAAAGGTTGCTGGTACACTGCCACATGCCAGCCACAAAGCAACTTTGAAATTGACGTTCTTCTGCCGAATATGCACAATAGAACCAACGGCTTTGGTGACGGTGGAGTAGGCAATATCAGTACCAACCGCCCAGACGGGAGGAATCCGAAAAATCAAAATCAAAATCGGAGCAAGAAGCGAACCCCCTCCCATCCCTGTAAGCCCAATAAGAATGCCGATCAGCAGGCCTACTAACGAATAGCGAAAATCCACAATATTGCTCCTTTCACGAGCACAAACAAGGGTGAACGCGTGACCTCAATTGGTCACGTATGTAACTACAGTTTCATATCGCAACAATACCATATTTTTTTTATTCTTTCAAGGAATATTTTACATTCTTATCAGCTATAAGAAATTGGTATTTATATGCCACTTATCATAACTATTTATTATGTATTTCATTCTGTTTCAATATACTTTTGTATGTACCAGTTCATTTAGGCATTTTAGATCTTGTAACGCACCTATTGGAGAAAATGCCATTCAGATACTCCTCACCGGAAGATGATTTTTGTCAAAGATGGTATGATAATGCTAGAGATACACTACGTGATACGAAGAGGCCATAAATGCCTATCTCTTGCGCTCAAGGCCCCTGCATGCGGTTTCAATCCGTCTTAGTTGGTAGGGAGATATACATGCTTAATAAAGGAGGGACCTCACGATGGTCGCAGACCCCCATCGTCGTTTGATGAGCGTGGAAGACTACCTGGAGCTTGAACGTCAGAGTCTGGATGTGCGCTATGAATACATTGATGGCATCGTGACGATGCTCGCGGGTGGAACGACGAACCACGCTCGTATTTGTGTCAACCTCATCAGCTTGTTACATGCCGTCTTGCGCGGCACATCATGCCAGGTATTCACTTCTGATCTACGAGTAAGTGTTGCTCCGACTCGTTATGTCTATCCTGATGCTTCTGTGAGTTGTGACCCGCATGATCTGGAAGATCGGGGAGATACCCTCCACGCTCCCTGTGCGGTGTTTGAAGTGCTCTCCCCTTCCACGGAAGCCTATGACCGAGGGAAAAAATTCAGCTTTTATCGTGGTTGCCCTTCGCTACAAGAATATGTCATGGTTAGCACACAAGAGCAAGCAGTAGACGTCTACCGACGAGCGACGGATAATCTCTGGACGCTGCACCCGTTCGGGCCAGGAGATGAGATACACCTGAAAAGTATCAGTATGCGATTTCCTCTCGCCAGTGTCTACGAGCATGTTCCTCTGCCAGAAGAGGGTGTGTAGTAGGGATAGCTAGACGGGCTGCACTCTATCTAACTCAATCACATTCAAATCATACAGACACGAAAAAAAATGGAGGAATCATGGCCAGACCTATCTATGTTATGGGGCATAAGAACTCGGATTTAGATTCCGTGGCGTCGGCTATTGCCTATGCGCGATTGCTACAATTGCAGGGAGAGGAAGAGGCTATTGCCGCACGCAATGGCATCCTCAAGCCAGAAGTCAGCTTTGTCCTTGAACGGTATCACGTGGAGCCACCAGAAGCGCGCGAAGATGTGTATCTTCAGGTACGCGACGTTATGCGCCGTGGGGTTATCAGTGCGCATATGGACCAATCGCTGCTAGAAGCAGGGCAGTTGCTGCAAGAGCATAACCGACGGTCAATGCCGGTCGTTGATGCAGAAAATAAAGTACAGGGTATTATTGCCAGCGAAGATTTCGCCAAACTTTTTTTTAACGATCTTGATCCGCGTTCTGTCAATCGCATTCCCTTAAATAAGGATAACCTGGTGCGTGTCCTTAAAGGACGTGTGCTGGTGGAAGGGCGCCGCCCGCTGGGTAATCGTGTCATTGTGGGAGCGATGCAGGCTGAGACGATGGCCGATTATGTCGAGAAGGGCTGCTTAGTCGTACTGGGCGACCGCGAGGATGCGCAACTCAAAGCCATCGAAGCTGGTGCCGCCGCACTGGTGGTCACTGGAGACCTGCTCTTATCGGCCCGGACGCTGGCAATGGCACAAAAACAGGGCGTCATGGTCATCAGCACCGCCCACCATACCTTTACTGCTGTGCGCCTGATAAATCTGAGTATCAGCACACAAGATATCATGAATCGCGAGTTTAATTTTTGCCGACCAGATGATCAGATGAGCGAGGTGCAACGTACTCTAGCACGCCGCCGCTCCATGCCCGTAGTGGATGATGAAGGCAAATTAGTGGGCTATCTTTCACGTACCGATCTCATAAATGCCCATCCCAAAAGGGTAGTATTGGTAGACCACAACGAGCATTCGCAAGCTGTTGATGGTATCGAAGAGGCAGAGTTGCTAGGTATCATCGACCACCATCGCATTGCCGATGTCCATACCAACAAGCCTATCATGTTTCGAGCCGATCCGGTTGGTTGCACAGGCACAATCATCGTGGGCCTCTACCACGAGGCAGGGATAGATATTCCGCGCGACGTGGCAGGGCTCTTGCTGGCCGGGCTGCTCTATGACACACTTATCCTGCGTTCTCCCACCTCCACCAGCCGCGATGAGCGCGTAGCCGCTGAACTGGCGAAGATCACCGGTGAAGATATTGAGCAATACGGTCAGGAAATTTTTACCGCCGCCGCAACCGATCTCAACGGTCGTTCCGCCGAGGAGTTAATTACCGCCGACTTCAAAGAGTTTAGCGTGGGAGACGCCAAATTCGCGATTGGCACGGTTGAAACAGCCAGCCCCACCACCATCGAGAAACGTTCAGCGGAATTGTTGAGCACGATGCAGCATCTCTCGCAAGAACGCGGCTATACCTCGTTTCTCTTTATGATTGTTGATATCATTAATATGCGCTGCCATTTATTAATTAATGGAGGAGAACAGGCTGTTGCTGAAGTACTGGGCGCACAGTTGGAGGAAGATGGACATTCCGCCGTGGTAGAAGAACTAGTCTCTCGTAAAAAGCAAGTAGTTCCGCTGCTCGGTCGCATCCATTCCGCCATGTCTGGAAAGACCGGTGCTTTGTAACATGTGTTTATTTTAGCAGGATATTTGCAACACCAGAGGTTCTTTGAATATGTGGATTCGTGACCCAAATATACTTGTCATAGGACAAACACTATGTTAAACTAGAGTTCGACTCGGATGCCTCTTCAGAGGAATTGGTACTTTTTTGTGCTTAAGCTCATCAAGTTAACAGCGTGCTGGCGGTCAATGTTGATCCGCCTATCTTCTCTTGTGCCTAAGGAGGGCGTTTTCTATCGTGAGTAACTATATCTGGGTTCCCATCATTGTAGGACTCCTCGCGGTTGTCTTCGCAGCTTATCTCGCGAGATTTGTCCTAAGCAAAGACACTGGCACTCCTGCTATGCAAAAAGTAGCCAACGCTATTTTTTCTGGTGCTATGGCTTTCCTCAATCGACAGTATCGAACCATTGCTATTCTCTCTGTATTTGCCGCTATCATTGTCGCCGTTGTTCTTGCGCTGCTTGGGCAGGGCGATCAGGCGGCTAGATTCAGCCTGGCCTGGCACACCGCGGTCGCCTTCTTAATTGGTGCGATCTGCTCCGGAGTTTCAGGCTTTATTGGCATGTACGTTGCTGTACGGTCAAACAGCCGCACTGCCAGTGCAGCTACCCGTAGCCTTGGTGAAGCCTTGATGGTTTCGTTGCGCGGTGGTGCTGTCTCTGGTTTCCTCGTGGTCTCCCTCTCGCTGCTGGGTGTCACGGTGGTCTTCACTGCTTTTGGTGGACTGACCAGTCCTGAGCTAGCTCCTTCGCTCATCGTGGGCTTTGGTTTTGGTGCTAGTTTTGTCGCCTTGTTTGCACAGCTCGGCGGTGGTATTTTTACCAAGGCTGCCGATGTCGGTGCTGACCTTGTCGGTAAAGTTGAAGCGAATATTCCTGAAGATGATCCACGTAACCCCGCCGTTATCGCCGACCTCGTAGGCGACAACGTTGGCGACTGCGCTGGACGTGGTGCTGACCTCTTCGAATCAACCGCCGCTGAAAATATCGGTGCGATGATCCTGGGTGTGGCCCTCTATAGCGCAACCGGCAATATCGGCTGGATTCTCTTCCCGCTGGTGGTGCGTGCCTTTGGCTTGATCGCCTCGGCTATCGGCTTGATGTATGTCCGCCCATCGGTCGTCGTCGAGCCCGATAAAGCTGCTGGTCGCGACCCCGGTGAAATTGCCATGACACAATTGAGTATTGGCTACCTCATTACGTGCGCCCTTTCTATCGTCGGCGTATTTCTGGGTAGCTATCTGCTTTTGAATGGTAACAATGTCACCAGCAATGATGGTATTCCGACATGGGTATGGTTTGGCCTGGCTGGTACCGTTGGTATCCTCCTCAGCATTGCCTTTGTCTACATTACCCAGTACTACACGGCTGGAACGTGGCGTCCCGTGCGCGAAATCGCTGCCGCGACCCTTACTGGTCCCGCCACGACCATTATCACTGGTGTCGCCGTTGGCTTTGAATGTGTTGCGCTGCCGGTATTGGCGATCTGTGCCGCGCTAGGCCTATCGTTCTTCCTGGGCAGCCAGGTACACATCCCACTGTCGGTCGCGACCAACCCCGGCGTCATTAACGTTGGTGGTATCTTTGGAACAGCGGTTGCCACCATGGGTATGTTGATGAGTTGTGCCTATGTCCTCGCTATGGACACCTTCGGCCCCATCACTGACAACGCTGGTGGTATCACCGAAATGGGTGGTCAGGCTGAGTCTGTCCGTGACATCACCGATGCCCTTGACGGCGTAGGTAACACGACCAAGGCTCTCACCAAGGGCTATGGTATCGGCTCCGCTGCCCTGGCTGCTTTCCTGCTCTTCAGTGCTTACCTGGATGTGCTCTACGGCTTCAAGTATACTGCGGCATGCGCACAAGCAGGAGTGAACTGCAAAGTAGCAGCGGACGCTACAGCAGCCGCTTTGAAAGCGTCAGTCGTTTACCATGTCGATCTCGCGGACATCGCGGTCTTCATCGCAGCATTGCTCGGTATCACGCTCATCTTCTTCTTCAGCGCTCTGGCTATTCGCGCCGTAGGTGCCGCCGCCAAGCGTATGATCGAAGAGGTACGCCGCCAGTTCCGCGAAAATCCCAAGATTATGGCGGAAGATCCCGCTGACCGCGTTGATCCTGACTATGCTCGCTGCGTAGATATCAGTACGCGTGGCGCTTTGAGAGCCATGATCCTTCCTGGTGTTGTTGCGGTATTGACCCCCATTGCCGTCGGTGCCATTCTTGGCCCACAGGCCGAGGCAGGTATGTTGATGGTTGGTACGATGGGCGGTATCGTCCTCGCTCTCTTCCTCAACAACGGTGGTGGCGCGTTAGACAATGCCAAGAAGTACATTGAGGCTGGCTATCTGCGGGTAAATAAAGAGGGTGAGATGGTTGACCGTCTCGATATGACCGGTACGGTGCTCGGCAAAAAGAGTGATCCGCACAAGGCCAGCGTCGTTGGCGATACCGTCGGTGATCCCTTCAAGGACACCGCTGGCCCCTCACTGCACGTTCTGATCAAATTGCTCAGCACCATCACGCTGGTGTTGGCTCCTTTGTACGTCTACCTGCACCCCTAAGCTCCCAGTCGTGAAAAGCGAAAAGCCAGGCATCAGCAATGATGCTCTGGCTTTTTTCTTGACCTGAACTGATACAATCGCAGCAGAGATTTGTGCGCTACAATCTGCGATAGGAGGACTCATGCCTCGTTATAGACCTGCTTCTCTCTCTTTAATGTATCTCACCATAGCGTTGCTCTGCCTATTGCTAGTAGGCTGTGATATCTCCATTGGAACACCGACTAGCACAAGCACATCCGGTGGCTGCCAGAGCAATTGCACCATCGGTTCAGGCACGCAGGGCGTCCAGGTATTTGTCGAACCGGATGCTGGCGAACATCCCATCACCGATGCCATTGAAGCAGCCAGGAAATCGGTCTGGCTGGAGATGTATATCTTGTCCGATCGCAATGTGATACGTGCGTTGGAAGATGCGGTCAACCACGGCGTCGATGTACGTGTCATGCTGGAGCCACATCCCTACGGCAGTGGCTCACCTGCACGTACCATCGATCAATTGAAAGCGGCAGGGGCGAAGGTCGAGGACTCCAATCCAGCTTTTAGCTTGACCCATGAAAAAGGTATGCTGATAGATGGCACAACTGCTTATATCATGACCTCTAATTTCTCGCGCTCGGCACTCGGTGGCTATGGCAGTAGCAGTACGTATGTCAGTAACCGCGAATATGACATAGTGGATACCAATATACAAGATGTACAGGCGTTGAACGCTATCTTCCAGGCTGACTGGAACCGCTCGACGGCGCAATTCAATGATAGCAATCTCGTCGTCAGTCCTGTCAATTCACGCAACGCTCTCACCGGGTTGATTAACAGTACACACAGCACGCTCTTGATCGAGGCAGAGGAGATGAACGACTCCGCCATCGAACAGGCTTTAGTGAATGCCGTCAAACGTGGGGTGCAGGTACAAGTGATTCTGCCCTCACCAAGTGGTTCAGCGAGCGATAGTAACCGTGCGGGTATTGATACCATCAAACAGGGGGGAGTGCAGGTACGAGAAGATAGTCGCCTCTATATCCATGCCAAAATGTTCATTGCAGATGGGCAGGAAGCGTTTGTTGGCTCCGAGAATATCTCGACCCAATCGCTTGACCAGAACCGCGAACTGGGTATTATCGTAGCAGAGCAGAGTGTATTGCTCACGCTACAACAGACGTTCCAGAAAGATTGGGGAGACTCACACGGGGTATGAGTTCTATTACTTAGGCAAGGTACAAACGCCCTTGACCGTTTCTCATCACCAGAAAGGTTCAGCCGTGTCATGCTGAGCGCAGCTAAGCATCTGGCGTGGCACGGAGATGCTTAGCTGCGCTCAGCATGACACGGGGTGACTGGTCAAACGGTCAAGCACCATTCGTCCATAATGAACCTTGCCTTACATCCAAATGGTACCAAGCTGATGATTTTGCAGTATACTGTTCTTACATTGCGTGATACGATAGCAAAACAAGGGAGGTTATTCATGACAACAGAAATTGCTATTTTTACAGCCGTCTCTGGCAAAGAGGATGCATTGGGCCAAGCGATTTTGCGCGGGCTGGAAGTTATTCGCCAACATCCAGAGGTAATCGCAGCACAGGTCGAACGCTGTATCGAGAAACCTGGACAATATATGCTGATGGTCAACTGGTCATCGTTGGAGGCGCACACAGTCGATTTTCGCGGTGGGCCGCTCTTCCCACAGTGGCGCAACCATATTAAGGGGTTATTCGAGGACACTCCTGTCGTTTTCCACTATGAGGCCTTTTAAGAAGAATAGGTAATAGGCAAAAAGAATACGCATAGCTAACGCTTTATTACGTGTACCGGGAGACTTTTGAATATGGACGATCAGAACGAAGCTCAAAACCACACATCTGCTACCACTGAAAAACCGCTAGACCTGGCACAAGCTGGTAATAGCCCAGCAGAGCAACTCGAAGCTCATGTCGAGGTTTTGCGTCACCAGATAGAGGAAGCGAACTATCACTATCATGTTCAAGACAATCCCGTACTGACGGACGCGGAGTACGATCAATTAATGATCGAGCTGCAACGCATCGAGCAGGAACATCCTGAGTTGCTAACGCCTGATTCACCCACGCAGCGAGTGGGTGCTGGCCCAATGCAAGATGTGGCTCAGCATCATCACCCTTTTCCAATGCTCAGTCTGGCCAATGCCCGCAACGAGGAGGAACTCCTGGCATGGCATAAACGCGCCCTGAATATTCTCCCCAACGCGACCTTTGCCTACGTCTGCGAATTAAAGATTGATGGCTTAGCCATGGCCCTCACCTATGAGAAAGGGAAACTCACCGTTGGAGCAACGCGAGGAGACGGCATGGTCGGTGAGGATTGGACGCCCAATATCCGCACAGTCCGCAGTATTCCCCAAAACTTGCGTGGCGATACTATCCCCGACAAGGTAGAAGCTCGCGGCGAAATTTATATGTCCATCGAAAGCTTTGAGAAGCTGAACGAGCAAATGAAGGATGATAAGCTGTTCGCCAACCCACGTAATGCCGCCGCAGGATCGTTGCGCCAAAAAGATGCCCGCATTACCTCGACGCGTCACCTCAATTTCTTCGGTTATCAGCTTGGCTATATGAATGGCTCGGACTTCCACAGTCAATGGGATGCCTTGCAACTGATCCGAAATTGGGGCTTTCCCGTGAATCCGCATATTCAACTGGCAACATCGCTGGAAGAGGTGATGGAGTACTGCAAGAAGTGGGAGAAAGAACGCTTCAATCTGCCCTATGAGATCGACGGTGTTGTCATCAAGATCAATGACCTGGCCCAGCAGCAGGAACTCGGTGCGGTCGCACGCGACCCACGCTGGGCGATTGCCTTCAAATACCCACCCATCCAGGTTGCCACACGGCTGCTCGATATCCGCGTTAATATCGGACGTACCGGTTCGGTCAATCCATGGGCAGCACTAGAACCGATCAATATTCGCGGCGTGACGGTCTCGCGTGCCAGTTTGCACAACGAAGGAGATATCCAACGCAAAGACCTGCGAATTGGCGACTGGGTGCTCGTGCAACGAGCCGGTGAGGTTATTCCTCAGGTGGTCAAGCCGATCATCGAGCGGCGAACTGGCACAGAAGAGGTCTATCACCTGCCTGAAAACTGTCCTTTGTGCAATACTCCCATCATCCGTATAGCAGACCAAGCCATGGCCTACTGTCCAAATGAGGAGTGTCCAGCCCGCAATCTTGAAGGCATCATCCATTTTGTCTCGCGCGGAGCCATGGACATCGATACTATCGGTGAAAAGATGTGCGAACAACTGGTGAGCGGAGGGTATGTCAAGAATGTAGCCGACTTCTACAGCTTGACACGCGACCAACTGCTCTCGCTAGAAGGGGTGAAAGACCGCAGCGCGGACAAGATGCTGGCAGCCATTGAAGCTAGCAAGAAGCGTGCCTTCTGGCGGCTACTCTTCGGCCTTAATATCCGCTATATGGGCGAGAAAACGGCCCAAATTATTGCCAACGCCTTCGGCTCTATTGATAAGCTATGTACTGCTAGTGAGGACGAGATTGTAAAAGTCCCTGGCATTGGCCCCATTATTGGGCATAGTGTCTACACCTGGCTGCAAAGTGAAAAGAATCGCGCCTTGATTGAGCGATTGCGGCAAGCGGGTGTAAACATGGAAGCCGAACCACAGGTTGTACAAACAGGACCACTCGCAGATCAAACCTTCCTGCTCACTGGTCGCCTCAATACCATGACCCGTCCCCTGGCTGAAGAGGCTATTGTGAAACTGGGCGGAACGATTGCCTCAGGAGTCAGCAAATCGCTGAGCCATTTAATTGTCGGTGAAGATGCTGGCTCAAAACTCGCGAAAGCGCAGAAAGCCGGAGTGCCTATTCACGATGAGCAATGGCTGGTTGATCTGCTAAGAGAACACGAGGTAAGGATTTAGCTGATCGGGTTATGTGGTGCTGTGCTATCGAATAATAGGATGTGCGAATTGGGCAAGGACGCCAAAGGCGACAATGAGGAGGCAGATGGCAATAATAATCAAGGCCACGAGGATGGCATAGCGATAGCGACCACCTGCCTTAGGAACGTCTGGACTATAGTTGGTCGGTACTAAGTCATCGAGGTGACGAAGGTCTTGCATCATGTCTCGCATAGACTTATACCGCTTTTGTGGATCACGACGGATGGCACGCATGACCACTGTAGCCAGGGCTGGTGAAAGGTTGGGGTTAAATTGTAGGATCGAGGGAGGGTCTTGCGAAACATGCTGGTTCATGATAGAAAAGATGTTCTCGCCCTCAAACGGCGTACGACCACAGAGCATCTCATACAGTATCACACCGACAGCATAAATATCAGAGCCAGCCATACCACGTTCGCCCCGTAACTGCTCTGGTGCCATGTAATCTGGCGTCCCCACTGTGCTTGACAAACCACGCCAGGTCACGCGGCGCGCCCCCTCTAGCAATGCAATACCAAAATCTATAATTTTAATGTTGCCGTCCGGCAAAACCATGATGTTCTCAGGCTTGATATCGCGATGAAAGACGCCATGTTCATGACAGTAAGCTAGCGCATCACAAATCTGGAGAGTGATACGTATTGCCTCATCAACTGGAAGCAAATTGGGAGCGCGTTCTTCGAGTACCTCGCGGAGCGTACGCCCCTCAATGTATTCCACAACAAGGTACTCTTCGCGGCGTTCTTCACCAGCATTCAATACGCGTTGGACATGGGGATTGTTGAGGCGGGTACCGATCTCGGCTTCGCGTTTGTATCGTTCAAAGACAGCGACGTTGCCAATTAAATCGTCATTGGGGAACTTCAGGACAACGAGCTGCTGACTGAGGATATCTTGGGCAAGATAAACACGATTCATTCCTCCATGCCCAAGCATACGAATGATCTCGTAATGATCTATGCGCGCACCTGGTATATATGTTGCCGTCATATGCTCTATGTTCTTCCATGTCGAGACAACGCTCTGCCATGCCCCTAGTATAGCATACCAGCGGCATAAACACCATGGACGAAATAGCTCAGTTTTTCATCCTTGCAGGGCTTGTATTCCCACTTTAGCGCTCTGTCTCTTTTCTCGTGACCTACCGTTCGACGGAATGACCTGCCTTTTCCAGAACCTGTAAGGCCTTTTCCACATTCTCCTCCTTGATCAGTAAATAATCAGTCTCATACGTAGCAATCGCCAGGACGCTAATATCCGCCTCTGCCAGTGGTACAGCGAGTGAGGCATGGACACCTGATACGGAAAAATCGAAGGCTCCGTGTACCTGTACACAACACCAACCTCTATCAGCTTCTATGTCACCTGGTACGTTGTTCTGCTGGCAAACGATAGAGAGTTCCTCGTGTGTACGTGTTAGCGAGACAAAGTCGCCCATCAGAGCCCAGTAGGGAATGTGTTTATCAGGATGGAAATGACAAACAGCATACTTATGTGAGAACAATGATAAGCGTAATTTTTTCATGAGTTTTGATGGCTCCTTTGCACAACGTTTATATTACGTATGTAGGGGCAGTTGATACTGCGTGAACTTGTAATTGATGCACGAACCCAGAGCCACCGAGATACATACCGCCATCAACATTGACGCACTGTCCACCTGCATAGATCCAAGGACTATCTACCTTTGCGGGCTGGTAGCGGAGTACAGAACTGATGGGGGTATGACCGTGTATCAGTTGTCGTCCGCCGAAAATGCGCAGAAAGCGGCGGGCGAAGTCTTCGCCAGTGTCCGTATGCATGAACGCTCCGCGTCGGGCAAAATCTTCCAACATTTCTTCCCAAGCTAATGCATCGCTCCGACTTAACAATTTATTGAAAGTAGCATTCACCTCGTCTATGCTGCGTCCACAGGTGATATAGAAGGGGGCGTCTGCATGCATCAAGAGGTAATCATCTACCAGCGCCATGGCGGGCAGATGAGCCATCCAATCGAGGTGGCGTAGCGTCAAAGCAGCGATATCCTTGCGGTTGCCACCGTTTTGTTTCCAACGGGTCAGAAAATTGCTCCCCAATCCTGTGGAACGCCTACCGAAACGATAAGCCGCGAGCAACATCATCTCATGGTTGCCCAGCAACGACGCAACAGTGCCACCAACGGCAGCGGCTTCGGCTTGCAAGCGCATCACCAGGTCCAGCACAGCAATGCCGTCAGGTCCACGATCGACAATATCGCCCATAAACCAGAGAGCTGCGATGTCTCCCTTCCAGGTATACTCGCCATCTATCAATTGCGCATCCTGCAGGAGCTTGACAAGTTTTTTCGGGTGTCCGTGGACATCACCAATAATAAAGATAGGTTGTGAGGATGGCGTCTGCATCGGTAATCTCTTTTTCTCTTGGTATAGCGCAACGCAGCCTCGTTCTGGCTACGATCTTAATGGCCGACATTATGGGCAAACTGCACAAGGAAACCTAGCACGATAATCAGCAATAAAATGACGATAATGATGAGGGTAGCCATGATTGCGGTTCGACCAGACTGGTTGAGGCGTGGTGCTTCTGGCTCATAATGCACAGGCTTGACCTCTTCCAGGTTGCGCAAATCATGCAGGAAATCGCTCATCGATTGGTAACGCTTATCCTTGTCACGACGAATGGCTCGCATCACGACGGTTGCCAGCGCCGACGAGAGCTGCGGATTCGCGAGAAGCAACGATGGTGGGTCCTGCGAAACATGCTGGTTCATAATGGCAAAGATATTCTCGCCTTCAAACGGCGTATGACCACAGAGCATTTCGTACAGCATCACACCGACAGCGTACAAGTCGGAGCTAGCCGCACCACGCTCGCCCTTAAGCTGTTCCGGGGACATATAATCGGGCGTACCCATTGTCCCGGAAAGGCCGCGCCAGGTCACGCGCCGCGCTCCTTCGAGCAGAGCGATACCAAAATCTATGATTTTGATGTTGCCATCTTCCTGTAACATGATGTTCTCAGGCTTAATATCACGATGAAAGATGCCTTGTTCATGGCAGTACACCAGGGCCTCACAAATTTGTAACGTGATGCGGATCGCTTCAGCAACTGGCAATGGATTCGGGGCAAGCTCCTCGATCACCGCACGCAGGGTTTGCCCATTGATATACTCCACCACCAAATACTCTTCCGAGTGCTTTTCATCGTGATTGAGTAAGCGTTGCACATGCGGATGATGGAGGCGATTGCCGATCTCAGCCTCGCGCTTATAGCGTTCAAAAACAGCAATATTCCCAATTAAATCATGATTGGGAAATTTGAGTACAACCTCTTGCTGATTGAGCACATCTTGCACAAGGTAGACGCGATTCATACCCCCCTGTCCGAGCATACGAATGATCTTATAGTGATCGATGTGCGCACCTGCTGTATAAATTGTTGTTGCCATGTTTCCTGAATGCTCTTCCCTGCCCAAACCAACATATGCATACGAGAGGCACAGCCACGAGGATCAAGATAGACATCTATCTCTAGTGTATATAGTGATCACTCTGACTGTGCCAAAGACTTACCGACTATGGGTACAATGAGGAGGTACTCATAGCTACGTGATCACCTACCTCAGGCGGTCTCACTAACAGGGACTTCTTCTTCACCTTTCAGTGTAGTTTTATAGTCCTCCCCGTGTAAAATGGGTGTACCTTTCACCATCTTGCGACTATAAAGGAAGGCGAAGCCAACAACCAACCATGCTATACTGAAAACGCCAGCAATGATCGTATCAACCTGTGTCGAGCCACCGCCAGTTATGGCGAAGTAGATGACGCCGATAAGCATAGCGATATTGAGCACAGCCCCTAAGACAGGAGCAATGATAGTGTTGTAGAGGCTACGCTTTTGGACTCCGGCGAAGGCAACAATGCAGATAATACAGGTCATACCATACAATAGGAAGGTGCCGATATTAGAGACAAGGGTCACCTGCGTCAGCTTGTCGACACTCAGTACACCATATGAACCAATGATGGCAGACAAGACCGTCAATATGATCACGCCCACATGTGGTGTGCGGAACTTCCCATGCAAGAAACCAAAGACAGAAGGGAGTTCGGAATCTTTACCCATAGCATAGGTAACGCGCACTCCCGTGTTTAGGCAGGAGAGAGCTGTACCGATCAGTGCGATAACAACAGTAACCGCTATGATCGTCGCAAAGGCAGTACCATTGCCGCCAAGCATCTGATTCCCTATGATCTGCGCCATGTCGCCGATTGGTGCACCTGAACTAAAAGCCGCTGCGAAGCCAGTTCCCGCGGCGTTCTTGTACCCATCGTTGATAAAGAAGTTAGCTGCAAAGTACTCAAGGAAGTAGAAGATGACTGCTTGAATGACCAGCGAGAGCAGAACACCGCGTGGAATATCCCGACCTGGATTCTTGGCCTCTGCAGCCAGTGCGGTTGCCGACTCGAAACCGACCACGAGTAGGATCGCGATAGTGGTCTGGAAGATGAGGCCACTGAAATCATGCGGTGTGATAACGCTTAAAGCACTGGGATGGAGATAGTGAACTCCAGGATGCGAAATGCGGTAAGCGATAGCGAGGGCAGAGAAGGTCACAAGAGCAACTATCTGAATAACATTGATGATGATGTTAGCAAGAGTAGAACCCGTGACGCCTACGTAAGCGATAGCACCGACGATGCAGGAAAACACTACGCAGACCAGCACCTGTTCCACCGGTGTACCAAAGCTCGGTATAAAGGTTTGGATAATGTAGGTAATCAGTAGACCCATGAAGGCCACCATTACCCCTGGATAAACCCAATAGTATAAGTGCGAGGCCCAACCTACAATGAACTTACTCAGACGGGCAAACTTAAAATGACGATGCTCCTCCCGCTGCAAGACGGCGGCTTCCGCAAAGAAATAGGAACTGCCGGCACCTGCTTCGGGGTAGCGTTTGGCAAGAGCGGCATATGCCGTTGCGGTAAAGAGCGCGATAGCGGTCGCAACAAATACTGCGAACCACATGTTCAGTGCTGAGCCTGGTGCTGCTTGCAACTGATACGTTGTCCAGAGGAAGGCCCCGGGCGCGATCAATGCCATCGCGTTGATCGTGACTCCCGTCAGGCCAAGGGTGGGTTTCATCTCTGTAGATGAACTATCCGGAGTTTGAGTTGCCATGGTTACTCCCTTTTCATGTGTATCTTCCAATATTTCGATACCCATGGCCCCGTCACCATGTATTTAGCTTTCATCGCAGAATAAATAAAAGCAGAGGTGCAATCACTGCATTACTCATGACTTTTTCCTGCTTAAAGTATAGAAGTGCTTGCCCATGGATACTACGGACAAAGTATAAGAAGTGAGCAATAGATATTTTGTGCATCATGCATAATACGCATGTAGACTCTATAAAAATATATGCTCAGCCATGGCGGATAATGCACTTGTATCTGCCATTATTAAGGAGTGAGCATAGTTTTTATGCAAGTTGCATAGCTGAGCAGGAGCATCAGCTAGCTGCCCTCAATCGTCATAATTCGGAAAGGAGAAAAATAACGTGCGGCAGTAGCGAAAGATGAGCAGCCAGGACAACCGTGCGGTTGTCCTGGCTGCTCATCTTTAGCTACTGCCGCAACGAATATTACACGTATTTCATTTCAATATAGCGACCACGCATGGCATTGACGTGGGCTTTCACGTTTTGGCCGTGAATGGCGTCGTGGATCAACTGGGCCAGCTCGCCCATTGCCGCTTCGTCCATGCCGAAGCGCGTCATTTCGGGAACGCCAATACGTAAGCCGGAGGGGTTGCGCGGGTCACTGTCGCCCGGCACCATATTGTAGTTGACGATGATATCATTGGCCTCTAAGCGTTTAGCCACCTCGACCCCACCACCGGCCTGTGCGACATTGACGGCGATCATGTGGCTCTGTGTATAGCCAAAATCGCGTGCCTCTACAGGAGTGCCTAGCATGTCGAGGCTGCGACCAAGTGCCTGCGCGTTGCGCACTATTTGCGCCGTGTACGCCTGTCCATACTGCTTCATCTCGCGAGTCGCTACAACGAGGGCTGGCAACGTATTCAAGTGATGGTTGCTCGACGAGCCAGGGAAGACACCGCGATCCGCGGCAGGCCAGTATTTCTTCTCGCCCTCGGCATCCAAGTTGCCCAGGATAACGCCGCGCTGTGGGCCAGGGAAGGTCTTGTGCGTACTGCCCGTCATCCAGGTTGCCCCTTCTTGTAAAGGTGATTGAAATTGACCACCGGCGACTAACCCTAACACATGTGCTCCATCGTAGAGCAAGGGAATATCCTTTGTTTTGCAGAAGGCAGCTACTTCCGCGACAGGCTCAGGAAAGAGGAACAGGCTTTTCCCCATCACAACCAGTTGCGGCGACACCTTGTCGATGAGTTCAATCGTTTTCTGGGCATCAACATGGTAGTGATCGACGGTCAGAGGTAAATAATGGAGGTGAACCGAGTTTTCTCCGCCCAGCTTTAAGGATTGGCCACGACTCTGGATGCGGCGACCAAATACTCCTACTGGCCCATGGCTGATATGCCCACCGGCGTCAGTAGAATTCGCCACAATGGTATCGCCTCCGCGCAAGAGCCCTAAAGCGATGGCAGTGTTGGCAGCATTTCCACTAATGGGGCGTACATCGGCTTGCCGGGCATGAAAGAGCTCTATGATTTCGTCATGGGCCATGCGCTCAATCTCGTCGATGTAACGCGTCCCCTGGTAGTAGCGATTGACGTGATCGCCTTCATTGGGATGCCCCTCGGCATAACGGCCCATAAAATCCGAGTTTTGTACACGGCGTACCGCCGCACTAGGCGTATTTTCACTGGCAATCAGATTAATGGTCTGCGTCTGCCGCCAGGTATTCTGTTGTGCTATGATATCTTCAATATCGCGAATATCTACAGTCATGGTACTGCTCTCTTTCACATGCGGTGGTAATGAACTTTTCTGTATCTCAGTATAGCAGCAGAGAGCGGTCATCACAAGAGAGAATCGAGAGTATGTTGAACAAATTGCCCATTGCTGCTATACTACCTCTTACCGAACTGGATCAGCGTATTGTACAATCTTTTTTCCTGGACGAACCAGCTATTGGTACGGGAGCATAGGTGGACTACGGCAGTTACCACAGTGCATACTGTAATTTCGACAGGTAGACCACCTCTTGCATAGAAACTCAGGAGGATAACAGGTTCTATGAAGGTTTATAAGGCGGAACAAATCCGCAACGTAGCATTGATTTCCCACGTTGGTGCCGGAAAAACGTCGTTTGTAGATGCTGCACTCTTTGATAGTGGTGCGGTAACCCGTCAGGGCAAGGTAGATGAAGGAAGCTCCATCTCCGACTACGATCCTGATGAATTAAAACGACGGATGTCACTCAATACCACCGTGGTACCAGTCGAATGGAAAAACCACAAAATTAACCTCATCGATACTCCCGGCTATGCGGACTTCGTGGGGGAAGTGAAGGCAGGCCTGCGTGTAGCTGACGCCGCGCTGATCGTTGTGACGGCTGAAAAAGGCGTTGAGGTAGGAACTGAACTCACATGGCAGTTCGCGGACGAGCGCAACTTGCCGCGCATAGTGCTTGTCAATAAGCTGGATCGTGAAAATACCTCATTTGATACCGCTCTCAAATCATTGCGCGATCAGTTTGGCGTCAAAGTCGTCCCTCTCCAGGTACCTATCGGTGATCAAGCCAATTTCAAAGGCGTGGTAGACCTCGTCTCACAGAAGGGCTATACCTTTGAAGGTGGCAACAAAGTACAGGAAGTCGCTATTCCTGCTGACCTCAAGGAAAGCATCAGCGCGTACCGCGAACAGTTAATCGAGTCCGCCGTTGAGAGCGACGACGCGATTATGGAAAAGTTCCTGGAAGGCGAAGAGTTGAGCGACGAGGAAATTCTCTCCGTTGTGAAAAAAGGCACCAGCAGCGGTCAGTTGATTCCCGTTTTGTGCGGCTCCACCGCTAAAAATGTCGGTGTGCAGACCCTCCTCGATGCTATCATTGAGTATTTGCCATCTGCTGCCGAGGCCCAGGCAGATGAAGCAAAAGCTCCTGGCAATGCGCTCTCACAGTTTGTCTTTAAGACAGCCGCCGCCCAGGTTGGCACCATCTCCTACTTCCGTGTCTATAGTGGCACGCTCAAACCAGACATGCATGTTTACAATGTGCGTACTAAAGCTGATGAGCGCATCGGGCAATTGATCATCCCACGCGGGAAATTGCAAGAAACCGCGACCGAGATTCCTGCCGGTGATATTGGTGCCGTCGCCAAACTTTCTAATACGCATACTGGCGATACGCTGGTCAGCAACAAGGACGTGACAGTGGATCTGGCACCAATTAACTTCCCACAACCGTGTTACACTGTCGCGGTCGTTCCCAAGAGCCAGGCCGACCTGGATAAGATGGGGAATGCCCTGGGACGCGTGGTGGAAGAAGATCGTACCTTGCGTGTTTCCCGCGACCCCGAAACAGCGGAAGTGCTACTTTCTGGCATGGGTGAGTCGCACCTACAGATTACGATTGAAGGCATCAAACGCAAGTATGCCGTTGATCTAGACGCCCACGAACAACGCATCTCTTATCGTGAGACCATTCGCAAAAAGGCGCGCGCCAACGGGCGCCACAAGCGGCAAAGCGGTGGTCACGGCCAGTTCGGAGATGTCTGGTTAGAGATCGAACCGCTCCCCATGGGCAGTGAAGAAACCTTCATCTTTGAAGACAAAATCGTGGGCGGCGTGGTACCAGGCCAATACATCCCCGGTGTCGAAAAAGGCGTGCGCGAGTCCCTGCGACGCGGTTTTCTATCGGGCAATCCCATGCTCTACGTAAAGGTCGCCCTAGTAGATGGCAAATACCATCCGGTAGATTCATCGGCCCAGGCATTTGAAGTCGCCGCTTCGCTCGGTATGCAAGAGGCTGTCCCTCTGGCCAACCCAACGCTACTGGAGCCTGTGATGACCGCAACCATTACGGTGCCAGAGCACTATATGGGCGATGTGATGAGCGATATCAATACGAAACGCGGACGCGTGTTGGGCATGAATTCGCTGGACAGTGGGATGCAACAGATTGTTGCGCATGTCCCACAAGCCGAGATGCTCCATTATGCTACCGATATGCGCTCCATCACGCAAGGCCGTGGCTCCTTCACATTGGTATTCTATCAATACGAAGAAGTTCCCGCCAATGTGCAGCAAGATATCATCGCCCAGCACAAGAAGGCTTTAGAAGCGAAGAAATAATACGTTTAGCAACAGGGTGTGTGACCATACGGTCACACACCCTGTTGCTAAACGTATTATTTTGTAGCACTATCTTGAAATTAGGCGAGCGATCAGGAAAGCGGCGGCGGCGGCAAGTCCGCCGATAAGTGCTGTTTGCAGGGCACTTCTGAACGGTTTGGCACCGGTAAAGCGTCCTTTGACGTAGCCGAAGACCAGTAATGCAAGCAAGGTGGCAATGACTGAAACCAGCAGTGCCGTTGACGCTGGTGTGAATAAGAAGTAGGGACTGAG
Source organism: Ktedonobacterales bacterium (assembly GCA_038209195.1). GTDB lineage: Bacteria > Chloroflexota > Ktedonobacteria > Ktedonobacterales > Ktedonobacteraceae > JBBQXY01. The sequence continues at coordinate 20,178 of JBBQXY010000002.1, forward strand.
GGGAATTAAGCCGCCCACGATGTAAGATGCGGCAATGGTAAGTGCGCTTGTTAATGCTCGCTTGGGGTCTGGCTTTTCGAGGCCAAGTTCGAAGCGCATCATAAAATCGATCCAGGCATCAGGACGCTTGCTCAAGGCCTCCACAATAGGTGTACTTTCTACCTTGGTGAGACCGTAGGAGACAAAAACGTCCATCACTTCCGCTTTTTCGGCTTCTGTTTTTTCTTTGATCTCTTGTTGTTCGCGCACACGCTCACTGTCGTAATGTTCAGCGTCGCTACGTGCCGCCAGGTATCCACCAAGCCCCATCGCGATGGAACCCGCCGCAATCTCAGCAAGTCCCGCGGTGATGATAATCGTGGTTGAACTCACGGCACCTGAGAGTCCAGCGGCTAAGGCAAACGGAACTGTCAGCCCATCAGACATACCAATAACTATGTCGCGAACAGTCTCTCCAGCGGTAAAGTGTCGCTCAATATGTGGTGTTTGTGGCACAGCTTCTTTCCTCGTTTCGATTTTTCTTTATATTTTTCGCTTGTGATTTCCTTTTCCTCTACCCTGTTTGGCCCCTTGTGGTTGTTTATCTCGTGTCAGAAAGGCGTTGGCATCCTCCTCGTGTCCGTTTGTTAGTAACCATGCACGCGCTTGTTCGTGGAGGTCGCGCAGTGTAGGGCTGCCCGCGATCATCATCCACATGGCGAACTTTGCATCCTCCGGTTGACCAGGAGACCATTGTTTCTCGGCTATAAGAAAAGCAGATACCTGCTCCACATCCTGTGTGCGCAGGACGGCATCTAATCGTTGTCGAAAACTAGCATAATCAGCCATAGGTCACTTCCTCATTCTTCATACATCAAAATACTATGGGTGTATTTTCTGGTTATTGGCTAACATTTCGATAAACTTGGTTATGCGAGCAGAGCGGGTGGCAGGCTTTTTAGCGGTTTGGATTCTAAAAATGAAAGCGTAGCGATTTGCGCTATCTAACGTGCCAAAAAAATCTTTAGCCTGCTGGTTTTTGTCCAGCTCACTTTGAAAGTCAGGTGGAATTGTTATCTTGCTCTGGGATTCGTAGGCTACGTCCCAGCGACCATCGGCTTGAGCTAGCTCCACTTGTCGCATCCCCGCTGGCTGCATCCTGCCTTCGGCAATAAGTGCCATGGCTTTATTACAATTCACCTTTGACCACATACTCTTTGAACGGCGTGGCGTGAATTTTTGTAACCAGTACGTGTCATCAAAAGGAGCTTTTTGACCATCGATCCAACCATAGCACAAGGCAATGTCTAATGCCTCTGCATAATTGATAGAAGGTATACCAGTACCTTTTTTGGCGAATTTGAGCCAAACGCCCTCGATGCCGGTATGGTGTTCTAGGAGCCACCTTTCCCAGTCTTGTGGGGTCTCAAATGTCTCCATTGGGAGACGATTAGTATCTTTCATACCAGCATTATACAAAATTTGGGTAACTCGCTGCTAAGCAGTGCCAGTACTCTGTTCCACTTCATTTTACGAGCAGGGATGTAAGGGACTGCCGTCCCTTGACTGGGTTCTAGGGCTGCGCCCTAGTTCTCCCTCCCCTGCTGCCTTCGGCGGCAAGTCACATAAAGAGGGACAAAGCAGTGCTAGAGTATATTGAATAAGAATTTGACTCTCCCGTAAAATGTAAGTATAAGTACTAGTCTTGTGTGCGAAGAACTTGACTCTTGTCCATAAAATACGTACAATGCCTGAAACGCAGGACAGGAAAATCGTCACTGTTTGGGGATAACACCACATCTAAGCATGAGGTAACAATTGCAGCGCGAACGAATTTATTCAGCACCGTCGCTGATAGACGTAGTTAAGCAACTGCTTATTTATCGCTCCACTGGCGTGCTTACTATTTGGCGTGCAGCGGTTTCACGTCAGAACGAGGTCAAAATTACGGTAGAACAAGGACGCCCCATTCGCGCTTTCTGGGGCGCGTCCTACAGAGAAGAGATGAACGATTCTATCCTCCATTGGTTTCACAACTGGGGCGAAATCCATTTCTCGTTTCAAGCTACCGAAACTCGCCTACAGTTACCTCCTCCTTCCCAACATGTGCTACAAACGGAGCACCCGTTATCGCGTACTTCCCCCAACAATGCCGCGCCACAGGATTTCTCACGGCAAGCTAGCGTTACTCTTCCACTGTCTAGATTACCTGCGCTACCTTCTGCATCATCCCAACCACCGCAGCAAAGTTCATTCCTCAACCATGCCAATCATGGCTCGTCCGATCCGGACGCGCTTACGAACGCCGAGACCGTGGTGGCTAGCTTAACTACGCAAGGGCGAGAATTTTCCGCAGCCAACCTCCCACGCCACGAGCGTACCATCTTTCTACTGATCAATGGACGACGAACAGCAGTTGACCTGGCGCAACTGACGAAACGCACGCTTGACGATGTTCACGTAACATTGTATCGCTTACAGAGCATGCAACTCGTCACCATCAATACCTTCCCTACAGTTCAGCACAGGTAATGATAGAACGGATGCTCAGTTCAACATACTGCGATCATCGGAGTCTGTCTTCGCTATAATCTGACGCATGAAGGGAACCTCGCGGCGCAAAATCACAATCTCTTCCCGCAAACGCTGTATTGTTGAGGTAAGCTCCAAAAAATGTTGCTTTTGTTCATCCTGGATATCCAAAAAGTAAGCAATAAAGTGTGAGAGTGCTTCGGGGTCGTCCGGCAAATGTGAGCGTATATCTTTCTCTTGCTCGTTGGCCGCTTGTAGTAGCATTTCGAGATACGTACCAAACAAGTTATGGGCTTTCCGACCCTCAACTTCCAACATATCTTTGGGCTCAACAACATCCCTGTATAGCTCTACCACCCCTGATAAATATGGTTTCAAATGGTGCTTACTGATGATACGAAACCGCTGCGCCCCAATTGCCATGAGGACATACCGCCCATCCTCCAATTGGCTGAGATTGTGAATCTCCGCCATCGTGCCCACGGCATAGGGTTCCTCTTGTAAAGGCAGGCTATTGGGACGTGCCAGCACCACACCAAACGGCGTCTTTTGTTGGACACACTCGGCGATCATCTGCCGATAGCGCGGCTCAAAGATATGCAAAGGCAGCACAACACCTGGAAAAAGCACGACGTTTAACGGAAATAAAGGCAACTCAATGGCTGAAGCTGACATGGGTTTGCTCCTTTATCAACACCAATGATGGTTGGCTCTGCATATCTTTCTTCTCGATACCTCTAGTCGCTTCCCTCTTTAGGCAAGGTTCAAACGCATATGACCGTTTCTCATCACCACAAAGGTTCAGCTCTGTCTTGCTGCGCGCAGCTAAGCATCTCCGTGCCACGCCATATGCTTCGCTGCGCTCAGCATGACAAAGCGTCGCTCAGGATGACAAAAATTCTCTAAGCATAGCTTAACGCCAAAAGTACGTTTCTGACAAGTCAAAAAACTGGAAGGTCACTGTTCTCGTGGGCGAAAACCACCGCGTTCATGCGCGAGAACAGTGACCTTCCAATTACTATAATTAACAGTAATTATTATTATAACTTTTTAGCATAATGCGACGATGATCTATATACGTTAATTATAATACACAAGAATGATTTAAATATGGGATCTTTTGCTCTGTTTAATAGCGTATAGTGCTGTTGTCAGCACTCTACTGCCATTATTTCGCCACCACGTTCAGCCGAACGTTTCGCGGCCTCCATCACCACGATGTTGCGCCGCGCTTCCTCAGGCGGTACCGCTAACGGCTCTCCAGAGTGCAGGTGATTGGCCAGGTTGCGATGAAACGGGTTGATCGGTGGGGAAGGCAACATGACATGTTGCTCGTGGATAGCACCACCGAGGTCACGTGTAAAGATGCTCAACGCTGGCAGCGTTTCAGAGGGTGCCAGACGCTGCTCGATCAAGTCCCCTGACCATCGTCGTGTCTTCACCGCTTCCTGCCGCCAATGACCAACAATCGCCCCTTGCTCCCCCAAGATATACCACTTGGGCTTCAGTGCGGCAGCGATATCCGAATGCAAAAATTCCGCCTCTTGCCCACCTGCAAAGCGGATATAGACACCGGATTGGTCAGCATTGGTAACATCGTGCCAGACGCGCTTATGCTCGACGCCACGCACACTGACCACTCGTTCAGGAATTAATTGCAGGATCCAATCCAGGTAGTGGGAACCCCAGTCATAAAATACGCCACCAGAAATAGGTTCGTGTGAATGCCAGTAATCGCAGGGGTGAGCATAGCCACCAATAAAGGTTTCCATGTGAAAAACATCCCCAATCGTCCCGCGCCGCACTATCTCCTGAATAGCCAGAAAATCAGCATCCCAACGACGGCACTGGTAGACCGTTAAGGCCCGTTGTCGCTCACGCGCAAGCTGTATCATGCCATCAGCTTCTGCCGTCGTCAAGCAAAAGGGTTTCTCCGACACTACATGTTTGCCGGCCTCTAACATTTGCATGGTGATAGCCGCGTGGGTATTGGGAGGCGTTGAGACAATCACCAGATCAATACTAGGGTCTTCGGCCACCTGCTCAAGATTCAAACAGGTTTGTACTCCTGGGAATGCTTGTTGTGCTATCGCTAAACGCTCCTCGTTGCGATCACAAACGAGCGCGTATTCTAATCCTGGCACTTGCGAAATGGCAGTCCCATGTTCAAAACCGATGGCTCCATAGCCGATCATAGCAACACGGGCTGGGCGTTCCTCTGTCTCAACACCAGAGGCATAGCGAATAGCACGCGCCACCATTTGTTCATACACTGGATGAGCAGCAGAAGCAGGTGTACCGCCGAGCGTCGTACAGAAAACGCGCCCAGCGCCGTAATTGAAGGCATAAGCGAGGGTGTAAGAGGTATAGTGCCAGGTGGTACGCCACAGAACAGTGGCAGCAGCGGGAACTCGCGCCAACATATAGACGCTCTCAAGCACAGCAAAAGAGGTATCGACCCTGCGCGTGATATAGTGGTCGGGATGAGCAAGGCGCACAATTATCTCACTGTGCATCGAACATGTCCCCCGAATATCACCCAACACCTGCCCTAGGAGTTCATATTCGTGGTAGGTCTCAGCCGCGTTACCAACGCACACCAAGCCACCACCGCGCTCAACAAAGCTGACGAGTGCCTCTTCCTGTTGCAAAGTCAGCGGTCCCGAATTGCCATCAAGCACAAACACCTGACCTGGGCGCAACTGGTCGAGCGTATCAAGCATGGTAAGTGATTGGACAACTTCGACCTCGTGTAAAGTAATCATGAATGATTTTTTCTCCTGTTTATTGCGGCTCATGGTAATGGGGATGTTCATGCGAATGATCTGACCAGTGATGGTGCATATGCATATGTGGCGTGCCAGCAGGTGGCATCTCCTGCGGCGCATGGGTATGCGTTCCTTCCACGTGCCGCGGATGGTCGTGACCATACCAGAGATTTTCGGGCTTGTAGTTTTGCACCAGCAAGCTCTCGCCATGATGCCAGCGATCACGGAAGATGTCATAGTTCTTCTTGCTCTTGGTGGCCTGCTCGTCCTCGCTCAGGCTATACCATTCTTTATGGGGGTGCTTCTCAAGCTGTTCAGCCAATTGCGGCAGCGCCAGTGCGCGATAGCCCGCGGTCTTGAAAAAGAAACTGAAGTAGATATCCATCAAACGGTAGAAGCGGAACTTCTCATCAATCGCCCCCACCTCTGGCAATAGTTCGCGCCGAAAAGCCATCAGGTACCCCTCGATAGCATCAACATCAGGGCCGGTAGACTCGCTGTAATCGCGTAGATCAGTGGTCACTAAGCCATACGGCCCGACGACACCGACAGTGCGCTTTGCAAGTGTCTTCGCCAGTAGCTCCCAGATAGCACCTTTGACCTCAATCGAGGTATCCATCAGGACGATAAAACGTCCACGACTAGCACGCATCGTCGCGTTCCGTCCCGCCGCGAAACCCATGTTGTGATCGGCAAAAAGCACCTGGAGACCAACGCGCTGGCCGTCCACGCCGATCAACTCTCCACGGCGTGCCAATTGCTGCAAATAGGCCAGTGTTTCATCGGTCGAGCCGTTATCAATAAGCACCACTTCGAGTGCGTATTGACCAGCATGGCGACAAATGCTCTGTACACAACGTTCCAGGTCTTCTTTGCTATTATGGGCCAGCAGGTTGACAGAAAATTCATATAGGTCGGGGGCAGTCGTCTGCTCAGGCACATCAGTAGAACTGGAGATGACGGTGAACTCCTCTTCCGGCGGTCGTGGTAAGATCAGCGAGCCGCGTTGCGTATCGCGCAGCATATAACCGGCAGCACTGAGTTCCGCGCGAATGCTGTCAGCCGGATGGTAATTCCGGTGCTGGCGCAGACCGTCTCGTTCGCGCACCTGCGTAGCAATAGGAGTTGGCACCGTCTCCAGAAATACCTGTGGGTTGGTTTTCTGCTGTGGTAGATCGCTTTGCAAGTAATTGCGCAGATCAAAGCCAAGGATACGGTCGAAATCCAGTAGCAAACGAACTTTCGTCGTGGCATCCTGGTCGGTCGAGTGCAGCATATTCCATACAATCGCCATGGCGCGGGGAATATTCAGATCATGCTCAACCTGCTCCAGAAACGCTTCCTGCCACTGGTGGCTTTCAAAGGGCAGAGGTGAGAGTGCAAGCTCTTTATCCGCCTGGGTAAACAGTTGGTAGGCGCGTTCGCGCAGTCGTTCCAGGGAGGTCTGAGCGGACTGCAATGCGCGGAAGGTGAAGTTCAGACGGCTGCGATAGAGGGCCGTTGTATAAAAATAGCGCAGTGCAAAGGGATCAAAGCCACGGGCTTCGATCTCCGAGCAAGTATAGGCATTACCAGTAGATTTCGCCATCTTCTGCCCATCAGCCAAGAGGTGCTGGGCATGAATCCAGTAGTTCACGAACTGATGGCCCGTAAAGCCTTCGCTCTGCGCAATCTCGTCTTCATGATGGGGAAAAATATTATCGACACCGCCTGTGTGCATGTCAAACTGCTCGCCAAGGTACTTGATCGACATCGCACTACACTCGATGTGCCAACCCGGAAATCCACGTCCCCATGGACTATCCCATGCCATCTCGCGCCCTGGTTCGGCGGACTTCCACAGCGGGAAGTCCTCTGGATTATGGCGATCGGTATCTATCCCCTCGCGTACTCCTGCCAGCATGTTTTCAAGCTGATTGCCAGAGAGCTTCCCATAGCCAGGAAATCGTTTGATATCAAAATAGATAAAGCCATTGACCTCGTAGGCAATGCCCTTTGCCAGCAAGCCTTGAATAATCGTAATCATCTCTGGAATATGTTGTGTGGCGCGTGGAAAGATGTTCGCGGGCAAAATGTTGAGCTTGGCTTCATCCTCGTGGAATGCTTCTGTATAAAATTGCGCGATCTCTAACGAGGTTTTCCCCTCTTTGCGCGCCTGCGCCAGCATTTTATCCTCTCCGCGATCCACCACCTCCTGGCGCATATGCCCTACGTCGGTAATATTCTTGACATGCAGTACCTCGAAGCCGCGATACTCAAAGGTACGACGTATCCAGTCCGCCATCGTAAACGTGCGCAAATTGCCGATATGGATATAACGATACACGGTTGGGCCACACGAATACATGCTGATTTTGCCTGCTGTAATAGGAATAATCTCTTCGATACACCTGGTCAACGTATTGTAAATTTTCATGGTTTCGTCTATGGCCCTTCCTGGTACTCGTGCAAAGAAGTCATCTAAAATCAGCTATAGGAACATGCATTCAATTATAGTATGGTACGTGCGAATATCAGCCTTTGTCAAGAAGATACGTTATGCAACAACGCTTGGTTCATCGAAAATATTCCCTTCTATGACGCTTGCAATAATAAATAAAGGTAGCGCAAGAGGTCGGATGGTACCGTCCTCATTGAACTACCTTCTTTTACCTGCTGATGATTCCGGATATTTATTGAGCCAGTTCGCGCACGATCTGTTGCACACGCCCACCATTGGCACGTCCCTTGGTCTCCTTGATGGCGAGCGGCATGACGCGTTTGAAATCTTTGCCATTTTGCGCAACCAGATCTGCGACGATAGCGCGTAGCTCGTCGTCGCTGAGATGCGAACCTTGTAGGTAGGTCTGCAAGATGGCCATTTCGCGCTGCTCTTTCTCTGCTAGTTCTGGTCGTCCACCTTGCTTGTAGAAGGGGATAGCCTGTTCTCGCTTCTTAATCTCTTGCTCCATGACATGCAAGCAATCTGCCGCAGTCAAGGGTTGTCCAAAATCACGATTTTTGCGATCAGTACGCGCCACTTCCAGGTTGTGTATAGCACCAAGGGCCATGCGCAACGTATCCAGACGCACTTGGTCATGTGCGCGCTGGGCATCCTGGATGTCCTTACGTAGTTGTTGCTCTAAAGGGAATTCCTGTCGTGACTCTGCCATAGTCAATACTCCTCACTTGCTCAAAACGTTTGCGATATGTCAAGTATACCACAAATAGCCAGAAAAATCACCTGGGAATCTATTACAAGTAAGCGACCACCGTAGGAAAAAGCTAAACATCCCAATAAGACAGACAAGTCGCGCAAAATGAGGTAAAATAGCTCTGGATATTTTCTCTTGCTGAAAGAACTATGAAAATGGATACCTTTAGTCATGTCCCTTTGGAAGGATAAGTATGTCGCGCTTACAAAAAATATTGCAGCGTTTTCGCGTTGGACCATATGAAATAGCGGCCATCGCAATTATAGCCTTTACGATAGTATTTCGCATTATATTGATAGCTCTGGGCTGGCCCCAAACTGATAGCGACGAAGGCACCATGGGTCTAGCTGCTATGCACATTGCATTTCGTGGTGAGCATCCTGTGTTTCTCTATGGTCAGAACTATATGGGCATGATCGAGGCGTACGTGGGTGCCTTCCTCTTTCGCCTCTTTGGCGTCTCGCTCTTCAATCTGCGCCTCGGTATGATTCTCTTGTTCACGCTCTTTCTTGTTAGCACCTATTGCCTGACAAGCTTGCTCTATAGCAAGAAGTTGGCCCTGGTCACGCTGGCTTTGTTGAGTGTGGGTGCGAGCAACGTACTCTTGCCGGAAATGCGTGCTGTTGGTGGAGCGGTAGAAACCCTTATCTTTGGCTCCATCCTGATGCTACTCTCTTCGTGGCTGGCCTTCACCGCAGGTGGAGATGCTTTGCCGCGCAAGAGAAGACTCAGGTTGCTGGCATACGTTGGTTGGGGCTTAGCGACCGGACTGGGTCTGTGGAGCCACTTGCTCGTGCTTCCTTTCGTCTTGACGAGTGGTCTGCTCTTGCTGCTATTTTGCCTGCGCGATCTACGTTCATGGGCACCAATCTGCCTTTTCGTCGGCTTCGTGATCGGTGCCATGCCTTTAATCTACTACAACCTCACCGCACCCATTGCCCAGAACTCTCTCTCGGTCGCATTGAACATCCACAGCGCGAGTGACACGGGTCTATCGCTAGCCAAGGTTACCTTTGCTAAACAGCTCTCAGGGACACTTTTCTTTAGCATGCCAGAAGCTACCGGCATTAATTCTCTTTGTCATTTAGAACGGTTGCCGCTTTTTGGTCCACGCAGCTCGCGTGATATCGTCTGTACCGTCGTGCAAGGGGGTTGGAGCGTAGGCTATCTCGTTCTCATGGGTATCGCTGTACTGATGGCCCTAGTTGCGCTTTGGAAACTGTGGCAACTGCACCACTCTGCCAAGCAGCAATGGGGCATCGAGGAGCGGCAAAGCACGATTCTTCACACGGCACGTCTACTCTTGCTCTGTGGTGCAGCCATGACGCTGGCCCTTTTTGTACTTAGCCCTTTAGCGGCGGAGAAGCCGTGGAGTACGCGCTATCTAGTTGGGCTGCTCATCGCTACACCAGCGATCATCTGGCCGCTCTGGAACGGTTTACGCGGCAGTAACATTGCCTCGCTCACACGATGGTCACAAAAGGCCGCTGTGGTAATAAGAGGGGGCCTACTTCTCCTGATCGGCGCGACATTCCTGTTCGGCGCTATCGGCGATCTGAGCGAGATTCCTACCGATCAAAGCCTTCTCCAGCAGGATAAGGTACTCACTCATGATTTGATACAGCATGGCATCAAGCATATCTCCGCGGGCTACTGGGTCTGTGACCGCCTGATCTTCGCCAGCCAGGAACAGATCATCTGTAATGTTGTGGAAACATATCTAGGCGAGGGCTTAAATCGCTATACGCCCTATATTGCTATCGTCAAAGCAGACCCTACCGCGCCGTATGTCTTTCCCCTCGGCTCCGATTTCGCTCTAGCTGCCGCCCACAATCCGTTGCTCAACAGTGCGCACTATCATACATTCGTCTTGGATGGGTATATTGTTTACCAACCTACGAGGGCATAGATTCTTCTTATGAAGGGAACCAGCGCACACCATCCGGTACTACTGAATTGAGCCAGCCGCCGAAGACAGCCAGGCTCGGCTCAAGCGTGGTTGAATCCTCAAATTCCGCCGTCGGCATACTGCGTTTGATGCGTTCCAAGAACAGGGACTGCTCAATCGGGCCGAGCGACTGGCTGAACTCCAGCAGTTTGTGTGCCAACGATCCAATTTCCTGTTCACTGGCCAGTAAATATTGCGGCCCCTTATGCTGCTCTGTCATGCAAAAACTCCTTATTGGACAACGATAACTTCGGGTATTTTCGATAAATATCAATAGGTCATTTTTCTGGTTTGGGTGGAGTTGTTTTTTCTCTCCTTCACGGTGCTAGTACAATCATAACACAAAAATTGCTGTTGCCCAACAAGAAGATGGTATTTCAGACGTTTGGAGAAAAGACTGCTCGTGAGTGGACTGACGTGATGTCCTGGGTGTCATCCTGAGCGCGAGCGAAGGATCTCTGCGCCCGTTGAGCCAGATCCTTCACTGCGCTCAGGATGACTGGCCTTCTCTCCAAATGTCTGATAGTATTTCAAGGTAGCAGTAGGGGATTGCTTCTAATTATGTATAGCACGGCTCTATGAGCCGCTTCCTAATAGAGATAAGCCAAATGGGAATGGAACAGGCGACCGCAACGGTCGCCTGTTCCATTCCCATTTGGCTTATCTTGATGAGTATTCGCGACCGAGGGGGAAAGAGTCGCATTAAGAACAGAACTAGGACTGATCAACCTGCTCGAAGCGGGTGGCAGTGTCTTGCAGGTGACGACCAATATCTTCACCGGCTTGTACGATGCGCTGCGTGGCTGAACGCCATTCCTGATACAACTGCTCGTACTTCTGTCGGCTGACGCCCTGCCAGTCGCCCTCAAGCTCGTTGGTGTGGCCCTGGATTTGTGGCTCGATCTGATTGTTGATCTGGTCATTGAGTTGGACGAAAACCTGTCCCAAATTGCGCATGAGGTCGGTATTTACGTGAATTGTGCCCATTGTGAAACTCCTTGTATGTCAAATCATTAGAAATTTTAGAGGTTCCATTTGCCCCTATTTTGATGAGTAGCAACACTACAACGTGTGAAGAAATATTATCGCGTCCTAAGATTCTCTACTCATTTGCAGCATAAACAGGAGGTGAACACAGAAATTTGGATGTATCAATAGCACATTGAGAGAACTCTCTCCCAACTTGACAACAGATGTCAGCAATTCCATGGTAGAATGATAGGGAAGAACAAGAGGAAACCTACTGTTTCGCCATCAAATGGCCCATAGCCACATGCCTAAAATCACCGATCCGATCCAAAGGCCGCACGAGCTACCACCTTGCCAGGAGTAGACAGACCGTAGTAGAATATATGTGCTAACCAAATCGTACTGAGAGAGATACCAGTAATCCACACAGGCCAAAAGACAGAAAGGCGGACATGTCGTATGTCTGTCGGAGGTGTTTGCTTGTCTAACAGAGAATTTACCGTCATCAACGAATATCACTATAACCACAGCAGTCCTATTCGTTGGATACTTTCGCATGTTTTGCGCTACAAACGCTTTATTGCCAGCTTTGCCTTAGCCTCATTGATTACAAATTCCTTCTATGCAACCGTTCCAATCCTTACGGGGGCAGCATTCACCGCCGTGCTGCAAGGGAAGACGGGCCAGGGTCAGTTGATTCGTATTGTACTGCTCATCCTCACTGTCGTGCTCGTTGGAGGAGTCGTGGATTTGACCGCCCGTCTCTCATCTGAGATTCTGGGCAAACGCCTCGCAACCGATGCCCGCGCTGAACTCTACGCCAACTTGCTGGGCAAAAGCCAGACGTTCCACAATCGCCAGCGTGTGGGCGATATTATGGCCCGTGCGGCCAATGATATGAAGCAACTCAGCGACATGATTGTGCCAGGGGTAGATTCTGTCTTTGACTCGTTTACCAGCCTCGCTGTGACGCTCGTCTTTATTGGACTCCTCAGTCCTCAATTGCTGTTGACTCCGTTACTCTATACCGCCGTTTTTCTCGTGGCCTTGCGCTTTTACTCGCGTCAACTGGAACCTGTGTCCAATCGACTGCGTGACCAATTCGGCAAGATGAATGCTGTACTGACCGAGACGGTAGCTGGTATCGAGGTAGTGAAGGCCACGGCTCAAGAGAAACAGGAACAGGAGAAATTTGCCAGCAGTGCCAAACGCTATCGCGATTACTTCATACAAAATGGTGAGGTTCAGGCGCGCTATCTGCCAACGCTCTTACTGGTTGTCGCCTTGACTGGTGCTTTTCTGCACGCCCTCTTTCTGGTCGTGCATAACCAGCTTTCCGTGGGCAACTTGGTGGCCTACATGGGTCTGATGGGTATACTGCGCTTCCCCACCTCTATCTCGATCTGGTCACTCAACCTGGTGCAATTGGGTATCGCTGGTGCGGGTCGCATCCTCAACATCCTGCAAGAGGAAACGGAACTCGACGAGAACGAAGAGGGCTACAGTGGTGAGATGCGCGGCGACATCGTCTTTGACAACGTCACGTTCAGCTACGGCAATACGCCCGTGTTGAAAAACATCTCCTTCCATGCCAAAGCGGGACAAACCATCGCTATTGTCGGACAGACCGGTGCTGGGAAAAGCACACTCACCAAGCTCGTGAACCGTATTTACGATGTCGACGCGGGACGTGTGCTGATTGATGGCATCGATGTACACGACTGGAGTATGGATGCCTTGCGTTCGCAGGTCTCCACCATCGAACAAGATATCTTCCTCTTTTCGCGCTCTCTCAGAGAGAATATCGCCTATGGACTCGGTCAGAAAGCGGACAGTGCGGCGATTGAACAGGCCGCGCACGATGCTCAGGCCCACGATTTCATCTTGCAGTTCAAAGATGGCTATGAGACGGTCATTGGAGAGCGCGGCGTCACCCTCTCCGGTGGTCAACGGCAGCGCATTGCCATCGCCCGTGCGCTCCTCACTGACCCACGCATTCTTATCCTGGATGACTCGACAAGCGCCATCGACAGCGCGACCGAGGATGAAATTCAGAAAGCCATCCGCCGCCTGTTGCAGGGACGCACCACACTGCTCATCACCCATCGCCTTTCACAGATACGGTGGGCCGATTCCATTCTGGTCTTGAAGCGCGGAGAGCTGATCGACCAGGGTACACACGAAGAACTGCTGCACCGCTGTGATGTGTATCGGCGCATCTTCACCCACTATGAACCAGCTACTTCCATTGCCTCCACTGGCAGTGAGCAATAGCACTCATGAGAAGGAGAACAATACCCCATGGGTTTCATTATGGATGGCCTCGATGCCGAAACATATGATCGCAGCTATGATGATCGCCAGTTGGTCGCTCGTATTATTCGCTACTTTCGACCGCAATTGACGGTTATGCTCTTCGTCGCGGTCCTCGTCGTGCTAAACTCGCTGATGGATACCGCTTTCCCCATCTTAATTGCCCATAGCCTGGATACGCTAGCTGCCGCCCAGACCGTCCAGACCATTAGTTTGCTGGTGGGCACCATCCTGGTAACAGGGGTGCTTTCGTGGATATTCAACTTCTTGCGCCAACGCAATACCGCCCGTGCCGTGGGTAATGTCGTGCTGAATCTACAACAAGACGCGTTCGCCGCCATCGTCGCCCGCGACATGTCCTTTTATGACGAGTATCCTTCCGGTAAGATTGTAAGCCGAGTAACATCGGACACCGAGAATTTCGCGACAGTCGTCACACTTACGCTGAACCTGCTGAGCCAATTATTGCTGTTCTTCCTGATCGCCGCCGTCCTGTTCTATATCAACGCACGACTAGCTCTATTGGCACTGACCATCACGCCCGCCATCGTAGTCATCGCGCTGGGTTTCCGCTGGATTGCGCGCCGTGCCACACAACGTTCGCAACGCTCCCTGGCTCGAGTCAATGCCAACGTGCAAGAGGCCATTAGCGGTATCACCGTTGCCAAGAACTTTCGCCAAGAACAGAATATGTACGACGCGTTCAAGAAGGTCAATGAGCAGTCGTACCATGTCAATGTGCGTTCAGGCTTTGTCTACAACGGCGTCTTCCCGCTGCTCTTCCTCGTGGCTAACATCGGCACCACCATCGTAGTCTACTTTGGCGGCCTCAACGTGCTCGATCACAGCATTACCGCCGGCGACTGGTTCCTCTTCGTACAGAGTATTGGTATCCTCTGGTTTCCACTGACGAGTATTGCCTCCTTCTGGAGCCAGTTTCAACTGGGGCTTTCCGCCAGTGAACGTGTCTTTGCCTTGATCGACGCGGAACCGCGTGTGCAACAAATCGATAATCAAGCGGTACCACACTTAGCGGGACGCATCGAATTCAAAGATATGTTTTTCCAGTACACCGAGCAGCAGACCGTCCTCGCTGGCTTCAATCTAACGATCAAGGCTGGCGAAACTATCGCGCTGGTGGGTCACACTGGCGCAGGGAAATCGAGCCTGGGGCGGCTGGTAGCTCGTTTCTACGAGTTTCAAGGAGGGCAGTTATTGATTGATGGACACGATATCCGCACCTTTGATCTGAGTGCCTATCACCGTCAATTGGGCATTGTGCCACAGTCACCTTTCCTCTTCTCCGGTACAGTAGCCGACAACATTCGCTATGCCCATCCAGCCGCGAGTGATGAAGAGGTGGCAGCCGTGGCACAGCGCATCGGCTATGGCGATTGGTTAGAGGCGTTGCCTGATGGGCTGCAAACTGAGGTTGGCGAAGAAGGGAAAGCGTTGTCAATGGGCCAAAGACAACTGGTCGCGCTGGCAAGGGTGCTACTGCAAGACCCATCCATTATCATCCTGGACGAGGCCACTGCTAGTGTTGACCCTTTGACCGAGGCGCAAATTCAAGAAGGGTTGGACTTGGTGCTGCAAGATCGCACCGCCATTCTGATCGCCCACCGTCTCTCGACTATTCGCCATGCCGACCGCATCATCGTCCTGGATCGTGGAAAAACCGTTGAAGAGGGCAGCCACGATGCCTTAATGGTGCAAGGTGGACATTACGCTCATCTCTACAACACCTACTTTCGCCATCAATCGCCCGACTATCAGCCCGGTCAGGGATTCGTCCCGGTCCGTATCGCTTTAGCCGAATAATTCCTATGCTCGTTGACTCTTGACAACTCACCTTTGCTGTCCTACACTCCAAAGAGAACGCGTTAGTATTTGCCTTGGCAGGTGAGAGGAAAAAGGAAAGCAAGCTCCATGTCACAACGTATTACAGAAGAAGCCGACAACACCGAGCATTCGCACACGACCGAAGCCGATTTTGCCCAATTGCCACAACTCCCACCAGGTGTATTTATCCCCGCGCCCAGTGCTACGCCACGGCGAAAAACGCGCTGGCCCGATGCCATCGACGTCATTTTCGAGAAAGACCCGGCCTGCCGTAATATCTTCGAGGCACTCCTCTATCAGAGCCTGTGGGCCATCTTCTACCACCGCATCGCCCACGCACTCTATACAGCGCACATTCCCTTCTTGCCACGCTTCATCTCCCAATTCGCCCGTCTGATGACCAGCGGCATCGAAATTCATCCGGGAGCACAGATTGGCAAACGGTTCTTTATCGACCACGGTGCCGGTATCGTCATCGGCGAAACCGCCGTCATTGGCGATAATGTCATGCTGTATCACCAAGTTACGCTGGGGGCAACAGGATGGTGGCGGCGCGGCCCCAGTCGCCTTCAGAAACGCCATCCCACCATTGAGAGCGATGTAACCATCGGCGTGGGAGCGGCAATCCTTGGCCCTATCACCATCGGTCGAGGTAGCAAGATTGGTGCAATGGCGCTGGTACTGGAATCGGTACCCCCCAATTCTGTGGTCGCCTCAAAACCTGCCGAATTGCTGGTCAAGAGCGGCGAGATGCTCGAAAAGCACGAGGAACTCACGCAGGGCTGGAATGGCAAAGACCCATGGGAAATGGATTATCAGATTTAGTCATAGGTCAACAGTGTCTCAATTACCATATCCCAGAAGCGCGGCACGTCCAATGCATAGCCCACGCGTGCGTTGGGCTGCTTGCCCCAGCGTCCATACACATCGCAGACAGTGCGTCCTGTTGTCCACTCCCCCATCGTCTCGATCTCGACATGTGCCATGTGAGCATGAAGTAGTGTCGGATCAATGACGGCAGCGACCGCGCAGGGATCATGTACCGGAGGAGCTGGAAAACCAAAGACATTACGATACGTATCCCCAAAGAAGAGCAACAAATCAGCGGCGAAGTTCGCCACCACGCGCTGAGTAGAGCGCAAACGACCAATCACTTCCTCTGTTGCCAAGGCTTGATGCGTCACCTCCAAGGGCGACATTGTAATCGGTCGCCCACAGCCGAAGACAATCGCTGCCGCCTCCGGGTCTGCCCAGATATTAAACTCACTGGCTGGCTCACGATTGCCCAGGCCTATCGCGCCGCCCATCAATGAAATAGCTTGAATCTTGGGAAGGATAGCCGGTTCGCTGCGTATCGCCGTGGCGATATTCGTCAGCGGCCCCGTGGGGACGAGCGTAATATCACCTTCTGAATGCAGAAGAAGCTCAATCAGCAGGTCAACGGCGTGTTGGGACACAGGCTCGATATCCGGCTCCGGCACATTCGGCCCATCCATACCCGATTCGCCGTGAATATGGGGATCATGTCGTGCTGGACGAATCATTGGACGATCCAATCCCCGTGCCACCGGGACATCACGGATATTCGCCAACGCACAGATCTTCAGCGCATTCAGCGTTGTCTTATCAACCGATTGATTGCCCGCCACCGTTGTGACCGCCAGCAACTCAATCTCTGGGTGATGGGCTGCTAATAACAAAGCAATAGCATCGTCATGTCCGGGGTCGCAGTCGAGGATAATTTTATGTTTCACGCCGTTGCACCTCTCAACCATCTTTAACTGTTTTTGCTAGTATCGGGTGTTAGACGCAGGAGGCGGTTGAGCCACTTGCGTGGGGCGACAGGTGGACTGGGCTGACTTTCTGGTAATGGCTTATGCTCATACTCGATGTTACCATGACCATTCGAGGACGGCACGGTATTGTTGCTGTGAAGCGGTGTTGTCGGTTGTCGCTCCTCGTCATCGTTGTCGTCACTGTTCAAACCAGGCTGTGGTGATAGCCAGTTCCGATGATTATCGAAGGTCTCTTCACTTCGAATAGGTTCGTGCGGGTTAGGTAGATCGGCAGGAGGCAGATTGCCAGAAATCATGGGTGGTTGACGCAAGATTTGGTCGCGCCGCATGGGCTGCGTCTCCTGCTGTTCCAGAGCAAGGCGGTTCTCCACTTCTTTCAGGAGGCGTTCGATTTCGGGGCGCAAGGCGCGATTCGGTTCTGGAATACGTGTCCATTGGACTAAAGCCGCCGGAAAGTAGCCAGCGCGATAGCAGAAAAGGCCGAGCATAGAGCGTGCATCATAAATGTTCATGCGTTGCCAGAGTGCCAACTCTTCGGCAGGAGTCTCAATGACATCTTCACTGGCCTCGATGATTTCTACGCGGTGGTAGAGGCGTAAGCCCATCAGTTGATAGGGAAAGCCATAGAAGAGAGCGAGTCGACGGCGGCGTGTGCGCTCAGCCGGATGTTTTCCGACGAAGTAGCGTCGTGTCCAGGAGCCGCTAGACCAGACAAGCCAGGCCAATATCAGCACCAGAATACGACCAAAGTAGCGTTCCCACGTTTCAGGAGCCAAGCCGACCATGACGCCAAGGGTGGCAAACGTAGCTCCCAAGGCCCAAGCAGCGTAAACCAGCCGACGGCGGTCCCAACCGATAAGGTCAAAGTGGTGGTGCAATGGAGTGGCCAGAAATGGGAGCGGGAACTCGGTATGATGGATATGGGTGGACGTGCTGGCGAAACGCAGCATTTGTAAGCGCTGACGAAAGAGTGGCGTCAAGGCTTTGGCTGAAATGAGCGCGGAGAGGCCCTCTAACACGAAGGCAGCACCAATCATCAGGAGCAGGGTTTCCTGGCGGGAAAAAATGGCGATCATGGCTAGGATACCGCCCAAGCCCAGTGCGCCACTATCCCCCATGTAGATCATGGCGCGTCTGCGAGCTGTACCACGCCGCGCAGCCCAAGCAGAAGGCCAGTTCCACGGCAGATAGCCAAGCACACTGCTGGCACAAAGTAGGGACATGACTTCCAGGACAATGCCTTCAGGGTTTTTCAGGTTTCCGGTAATGATGATGCCGAAGGCGAGGGCGGAACTAAAAACCAGTCCACCCGCCAGCCCATCAAGTCCATCGCTGAAATCTACTGAGAGGGCAGTCAAGCTACCGATGACGCTGGTAATTAACATCAGCAGGATGAGCCAGAGAAAGTATGCCAATTGTCCAAAGTGGGCCACTTTGGGACAAATTGGGAGTCCTGAATGAGGCATAGGACAAAGCAACTGACCAATAATAGGTAAGTCAGTATACGGTGAATAGGAGAGCCCCCCGCTGCTGGGCAGGAGGAAGAAATAGAGTAGCGCGGCGATGATCGAGATCGCGAATAAACCACCGAATTTTGCGCGCTGTGAAATGCCTTCTTTACTATAGACTTTGTGCCAGTCATCAATAAAACCAACGGAGGTATAGCCAATGGTCGCGCCAAGGCTAATCAAGAACAAGACCCATTGATCATAGGTAAACCTGAGCAGGAAGCCAGCCACAACGCCAACCACGGTAAGAGCCAGCACAAAGGCTGGGCCACCGACTAACGGTAGTTCTATCGTTTTAATCTCTCGTCCACTGGCAGGAAGGTCCGAGCGAAGATCGGAGCGATGTGGGCCGGGCTTAAATTCACCGCTACGGAAGCGTGGAAACAGCGTTTTGGCAGCCAGACAGAATAGCGTGCTCAAGATCGCACAGCTTATAAAGATAAGGAATAACCAAAGTAGAACCATATACACTCCCCAAGACGAAAAGACAACCTAAACGCTTCACTTGTTGAAACGCTGAAAAAGGAGTATCAGTAACGTTCTTGTTTATATCCTAATTTACCTAGTTCTTTCCGCGCTACAGTGCGATCATCCCAAGGTAATTTTTCTCTTCCAATAATAATACTCTGTTCGTGGCCCTTCCCGGCCAGAAGAACCGTATCGCCTGGTTGGGCATGAGAAAATGCGGCGGCTATGGCTTGTGTGCGGTCGGCAAGGCAGAGAAAATCACGTCCTTCACGTTTTCCCATATCTCTCGCTCCTTGTGCAATCGCGCGCAAAATGCTTTCACGATCTTCTTCTCGTGGGTCCTCATCAGTAATAACGAAAAATTCTGTCATTTGTGCAGCAATACGTCCCATGATAGGACGTTTCTGCACATCACGCTCACCGGCAGAGCCAAAAACGAGCAGCAGTTTCCCGCTAGTTAGAGGCCGCAAGGTTGCCAGTACTTTTTCCAGACTATCGGGTGTGTGGGCATAATCAACGATGACGGTAAACGGCTGTCCCGCTACAATATTCTCCATACGACCTGTCACGCCCGTTACCTTGGCCAGGCCACGAGCAATAGCGGCGGGTTGGACTCCCTGGCTGTACGTTGCTGCAATAGCCGCTAAGCAATTGCTGATATTAAAGCTCCCCACAAGTTGTGTCTCAATGTGCAACTCACTCGTGGGAAAGATCACGCGGAAACTAGTGCTATGGGCGCGTAGCCTTATATCGACGGCACGTACAGCAGCAGCAGGGTCAATACCGTAGTCAAGAATTGGGACACGGCAATAGGGCAGCAAGACATTAAAACTGACATCGTCGCGGTTCAGAACGGCAATAGGACGCGTAGCTATGTCTTTTTCAGAGGTGGGATCAAGCATTTCAAAGAGTCGTGCCTTGGCCCGGCGGTAATTTTCGATGGTACCGTGAAAATCCAGATGTTCATGGGTGATATTTGTGACAACGCCAACATCAAAATGGCAGCCGCGCACACGCTGCAATGCCAGCCCATGCGAAGTTGCCTCTACAATGGCGTGGGTGACACCAGCATCAAGCATGCGGCGCAGGAATTGCTGTACTTCTAAGGCTTCGAGTGTACTTTGCCGTGTCGCGTTCTCCCATTCCTGACCGGATATTTTGAAATTGGCGGTCGTCATAAGCCCTGTCGGGAAGCCCGCTGTTTCTAGGATGGTGCTGATGAGGTTGCTGGTGGTAGTTTTGCCGTCGGTGCCAGTAACGCCGAACGTACAGAGATGTGCGCTGGGGTCGCCATAAAAAGTGCAGGCGAGATTTGCCAAAGCAATTCTTACATCTTCTACCTCTATATAGGGAAGTGGTAGCAAGGTACGTGCAGAGCCTTCCAGAGGAGCACCGAGGGCGGCAAATGCTCCGCGTTGGGCGGCATCTTGTAGAAAGCGACGCCCATCGGTATGATCGCCAGGCACAGCAATGAATAAACCACCTGGCTGCACCTTGCGCGAATCATAAGCCAACGAAGTGATCTCGCCCTCCTCGTCGAAGACATTACCACGCTCGCTCTTCTCAGATAGAGCAGAAAAGACGTTGATAGGAGGTTGTTCTAACGCGGATAGTAATGTCTTTACTTGCATTTTGAGTATCTCTTACATTAGGGTTTGAGCAGAACGTTAATAGAAGATGGTTGGTGTACGGTGATATGGTTTCATTTCAGTCGAATGTTGTCCCAAAGACCAGAGACGCAAATCAATTTGAGCGGAGGTGAAAGGGTGCCCGTCGTGCGTCATTGCACGGCGTAACAGTTCACAGGCCCAAACAGTGGCGGCTCGCAGCTCTACCTCTTCCTCGGAACCCGCTTCGATTATTTCCTGCTTGTCGATGCGTTGTGCCAAGGAGGGATGATACTCTAGAATACCATATTGACGAAGTACTTGTGGCAGTTTGTAATCGGCAAAGACGGTGAGCTGATCGATATCGGGGTATGCGCCCCAACTTTGCCCACGAAACGCATGATGAAGATCGGCTACACAGATTTGAGCGCGTTTCAAGAAACGCACTTTACGAGTACGATAGAGTGCCACATCATTAAACGAAGGGAAATGTTTTGCCAGAAGCAAAGCCAATTTTACGGCACTACCCTCTGCCTGTTCTATGGCGTTCGTAAACTGACCATCATACTGCTCTAACAGTACGCGTCCAACCTGATGTATATTCTGTAGCCGTTGCTCAAAGAGCGGGATGGTTTGTTCGCCACGAAAAATAGCGGTCAGGGCTTCAGCACTGATCGTGCTGAGATAGTGTGCATTCCAGATGGGAATATCTTCTTCTACCGCACGTCTGAGTGCTGCTGCCTCAGCCAGGTAGCCGTTGAGAAGCTCACCCTTGTAGTCGATACGCCAACGGGGCTGATCTTTCTCGCTCCAAAAACAGAAATTCATGGCATCGAGCACGAGCACCCAGTTTACAGTGCGCTCACTTCCATCGAAGAAATGGTAGCTGTCATATGCTGACGTGGGAACAACGGTAGTAGCCGCACTATCCTGTTGTAGCCATTGCTGCGCCAAATCAGCGACACCGTCCTCATTGATCCAGACGTGTTCACCCACCTCCACGACGCTTTGTGTGCTACTCAATACACCTAACAAATCAATACCTTGCAGGTGGTAGGGACCACTATCGTCTGCCGCGTCGTGATTTTGTAGGAAATCTATCATCTCACATCCTTCTCGGTTTGCAATTTCCTTGATTCTACAGGTATTGCTAGCTTTCGTCAATGTTCTGCCTGCATTCACAGACGTTTGGAGATAAGACTGCTCGTGAGCGGACTGATGTGGTATTTTGCTTGTCATTCTGAGCGCAGCGAAGAATCTCGCGTGGCCGGAGATTCTTCGCTGCGCTCAGAATGACAGGGGGTGATGAGAAACGGTCACGTGCGTTTGAACCTTGCCTTAGCACGGACTGAGGAGTAGTGTGACCATTCCCGGCGCCATCCATGAGCGTTATAAAGGAAATATAGCTAAAGTCATATACTTCTTTTATAACACTTGATAACGATCTTAAGCTTTTTTACCGAGATACTCTGTGAAATCTGTTAGATGGCTCTTGCTTTTTGTAAGCTTATCTTGTATCATTATAGTATTCTCACGTAATGAGTGCGAAACATACTCAGTTACTCTAAACCCTTTATTGTATAGTGTATCCTATATAGTGCAATCCGCGGTGAAGCCTACTCCTGGCATGTCCTCCCGGTACAATGAACCTCAAAACATAGGTTGGCCTCTTGCGACCTTCATGAGTTTCAAGAATTGAGACCAGCAGGAAAACATGTATTTTCTGCCTCTAAGCGTAAGCAAAAAGAAAGGTAACATTCCCGAATGGAAGAGCAGCAAATTCGAGATTTTGTGTACCGCGTTTCTCATGATGAGAAACTGCGCAGCGAACTGACCAGCAGCCCTGATGACGTGTTGGGGCGCGAGAGCTTTTCCCCCCGCGTGGCAGAGATTGTACGAAAGCTAGTCCCACACCTTGCTTTCAACACCGAGTTTGCGACACCTTCTTCCTGGTGGAAAATTTACACGTCTGCCATAGATGGATGACAATACTCGTTCGCACGTAGCTCAGTTAGCCGCTCAACAGCTCCTTCTTGTTGAGCGGCTTCGCATTTTTTTAGCAGCACTCCAAAGTGACTTGCGTGCTGACGTTGAACGTGCGCTGGCATCTGAAGGGAAATTATTATTTCCAACAGCCAAAGAAGACGTTGCTCAAGCCTCCCGCATTGCTGGTTCCTGGTCGCTTTTAACGTTCCTGGTGGCTCAAACGGTTATGCCTGAAATCGATCTTGCGTATGCCAGTAACGTTGCTATAGCGACCGAATGTTTTATTTGTGCCCTTGATCTGCTGGATGATATAGAAGATGATGATCAGACACCGATAGTCCAAACTTTGGGCATTGCCCGCACGCTGAATGTCTCGACCGCGCTCTTAACGTTGGCGCAACAGGCTCTCCTCTCGCTATCCCAATACCATGTTCCAAGTGAACGCATAGTACTACTGCTTGATACCCTCCAAGCTTGTACGTTAGCGGCTGTGGTCGGTCAGCACAGAGACATCCTGGCCGAACAACAGCCAGCGCAAGATTTTACTGAGCATGATTGTATAGAAATTGCTCGTGGGAAGGCAGGTTCGCTGATGCGCCTGGCTTTTCTATTTGGCGCGATTTGTGCTGGCGCGGATGAACAGACCCTTGACCAATGTTCCACACTAGGTGAACTTCTGGGGATAGCCCATCAACTTGACAATGATGCTCACGACTTGTATTATCTACTACAAGGTTATCCTTCCATTGAAACGCTTGCAGCAGGAACGAATACCACTTCACCTGCCGTGAAAACAGACCTGGCACGAAGTAAGAAGACGCTACCGGTTGTGCTTGCCGCTCATAGCGAAGAGGTTCTTCAAGGAAATGCATTGCCAGCCGATGAAAAGAAACAAGTGCATCAACGCGCACTACTTGATGGAATAATTACAACTTGGGGCATTTTTCTCCTGTATCGTGAGCGAGCACGTGACAGTTTACGGGAGATTGAGACTCATTTGCCGCTTAGTCCATTACTGAGACTACTTTTAGGTTTATAGGAGATGTCTGACCTGGCATCTGCATTTGGTAGGAGTAAGTGGTGTGGCTTACGCGAGAGGAAGTTGTATGAGAAATATCTCCTGGACGCAGGCCAGGGTTGGACGCTTCTTAATAATCCTCGTGGCTCTGGTATTCTATACATTCTTATTATATTTTGATGCCTCACGATATTTCCCTCGCGCTTTTCCAGGAAGTTCTTCTTTTTCCTGGCTCAACTGGTTAAGCTTTGATTTTTCCGCTTTAGTGGCATTATTTTTTTGGGCAGTGGGAGCATTAGTTTGGCTTTTCGCTCGTCACCGCCAGGTTGCTCTATTACTTTTCAGCTTCTGTTTAGCCATGATGGCCACTTTTGCGGTAGAAAATGCTGCGGCATCAAATGATTCTGCCTCATCATTAATTGGAGCAGGAGCTAGTGCTATAGCTCTCCTGCTTTTTTCAGCTTTGTTGCTGGTTTTCCCGCGCAACTTTCTCGCATTTCCGCAGCAAGACGAGCTATCAGGAACATCAGAAACACGTTCAAGAGGTCAACGTCAACATCCGAAGCAATATTATATCGCACTAGGTTTACGAGGGTATCTCATTGCGCTCGTTTTGTTGTGTGTTAGTAGTCTTATCTTCTCGGCTTTTGGTTCCTTCCTCCCGTTGCCATTAGTAAATGTGCTCAATATTCTTGATTATATTTACAGGTTGATGACTATGGTAGGCCTCCTGGTCACTATTCTCATGTCCTATTTCTCATCCTATTCTGTGCGAGAGCGTCAACAACGCCGCCTATTTGTGATTGGGGTTATTCTGTCTGTTGCCCCTTTTTTATTGCTCTCATTTATACCAGCAGTTTTACAGTTCTCACCCCAATACGTCGCTGACAGTGAGGTAACGACCATTCCTATTGTGCTGTTTCCGCTTGCCCTGGGTTATACCATTTTGCGCTACCAGATATTAGTCTTTGATATGTACATTCGCCGTGCGGCTGCATGGATGGTTGGCGTAGTGGGTTTAACGTTTCTGGGCTATCTGGTAGTGACAATTGGCAGCGTTATTTTGTCGAAAACCATCTCATCCTACGTCGTCTTTGTCGTGGTCGCCATGGCCCTGCTCTCGCCATGTATCTGGTGGTTGGCAAAGCTAGTGACGGAACGCCTCTTCTTCAGCGAAATTTTACACTATCGGACGCTGATTGATGGCCCTGATATTATGTCGAGTGAAACATTCGACCTCAATGAAGCGGCGCGTTTACTCACCGTTGCCGCTGTTAATACCTTTGAAACGCAGGAAGTATGCTTATTTGTTTTGGATGAGGATACTGGCTGTTTCCAAATATATCCTCCGCTCACAGAAAAAGACTCCCATGATGCCGCGCGTCGCGACCTGGCACAACAACTATTGCAGACAGTGAAAATCCCTTCCCACGAGGGATTTGCTTGGCTGGATGCTAATGAGCCTTTCCTGATAAACCTGGCCGTCGCTCATCGTCCTTTGCTGCTTAGCGAGGCAATGAAAGCAGACGGTGAGGTATCGCTTGGCCTGGGTCGGTATTTAGCAGGTACCACAGTTCTCAATAGTGCTGAACCCCTCCTTGCAGCCGTACAAGCCCAGGGGAGGATGATTGGTATACTAGCCTTGGGCAAACGAGGAGATCGTCAACTCTATGCAGGCCCAGACTTTGAGGCCATCTTTCACATGTTGGCACGTTTCTCTCCTGTCTTGGAGATAGCACGGCTGTATGTGAAGGAGAGTCAGCACGTTGCTATCCTCAATACACTCTATAGTGCTAATACCTTGACCATCAAAGATTATGAGACAATCGAAGAGGTTGCGAGTGCCTATACAAAAATTGCCGCGGATGCCACTACGACTGGGGCAAGTCTCTGGTTGTATAACCAGCAAGACAACAAGGTACATTTTGTGACGTACGCGGGTTCTGGTCCGCGCTTGATGAGCCAGCAACCAACGATGTCGCTCCATGAGATGGATTGGGCACCGTGGTTTTATCATGGGAAGGGCAAGCAGGCATGGAATGGCGATGCGACCAACGTTCCTTCGTGCCTAGAACAGGCTCCGTATTTCCCTGTGGCTTGGATTCCGCTGTACCGCGGTAAACAACCACTAGGACTGCTCACGTTGACGTATGACCGTCCACATCTTTTTTCGCAAGAAGAGAAGCGGGTGCTGGAGATGTTTGCCAGGCAATGTGCCGTAGCACTGGAAAATGCTAGTATTACGATAGAGCTGCGTGCCGCTTATGAGCGCCAAAAAGAGTTAGATACCCTGAAGGATCAGTTTATCATTACGGCATCCCATGAGCTGCGCACGCCACTTACGGCTGTCTTGGGCTATATTGAACTGCTAGCAGCCTATAATTCCAGTCTTTCTTTAGAAACACGGGCTGATTTTATTGCCAAGGCCCATCATGGCTGTGATGAATTAGCACTGATGGTGAATAACATCATGGACGCCAGCCGCGTGCAACTTGACGCTGAGAACATCAAGTTGAGTAAGCTATCACTGGGTGAACCCATCACACATGTTCTGGAAATTCTCGAAGCTATGACGAAGCGGGAACAGCGCACTGTACTGGTAAGCATACCCGCTGAGGTAAGTGTGATGGCGAATGCGATACAATTGCGCCAGGTCTTATTAAATTTAATGAGTAATGCCCTTAAATATTCGCCGCAAAGCAGTACCATTGAGATTACCTGCGAGACCGATGATGAGCATGTGTTAATACGGGTACATGACCACGGACTTGGTGTACCAGTAGAAGATCAACTTCACCTGTTTGAACGTTTTGTCCGCCTTGAACGCGACATGAATAGCCCTGTGCGCGGTGCAGGTTTGGGTTTGTATATTTGTAAACAATTAGTGGTTGCGATGGGAGGAGAAATCTGGGTGGAAAGCAGTGGTATCCCCGGAGAAGGCAGTAGTTTTGTTTTCAAACTCAAGCGCGGTACCCGTGGCTCAGATACGAATAAGCTTGCATTAGAGCACCAGGAAGTATAGTGCTCCTGTAAACATTCCTAGAATTATGGAGTTACTACACGGGACATTACCCATCATTCTCCTGCACAACGTCTTT
Organism: Ktedonobacterales bacterium; assembly: GCA_038209195.1. Taxonomy (GTDB): domain Bacteria; phylum Chloroflexota; class Ktedonobacteria; order Ktedonobacterales; family Ktedonobacteraceae; genus JBBQXY01. The sequence continues at coordinate 47,204 of JBBQXY010000002.1, forward strand.
GAGACGAATACGTGAGTTGGTCAATCCTTAGAGGATCACCAATAGAACAATTATTTGCAGGAGAATACAACATATGACAACCATGCGTCGGGAAACCGTTAGTGTCACTCCACGCCAGCTAGAGATACTTACCCTTCTATCAGGTCGCGATCACTGGCTAGTGGGTGAAATTGCAACAGCACTCAAAGTTAGCTCCGCGGCAGCGACAAAAGCAATTGCGCGTTTGGAGCGTAAGGGGCTAGTAGTACGAGCAATCGATATGATGGATCGCCGTTGTGTGAACGTGAGCCTTACACGCTCAGGGAGCGAGACTGCCCGCCGACTCGCCCAGAATGTATAGGAATTGCGTATTACACATACTACCGCCCACAAAAGTTTTGTTCGCCTATGTAATGTGGGTCTGATAGCCTTCGGCTATCAGACCCACATTACATAGGCGAACAGGCTCGATGAAATTCAGGAGGCTTTGACGTAGCCCCTATCTTTGGCATACTGCCAGAGCGAACGTTGCAATTGGCGACGCGCACGGGATATTCGGCTCATTACTGTGCCTATCGGTATATTTAATGCTTCAGCAATCTCTTTGTATGATAAGCCTTCGATATCGGCGAGGATGACTGCTATGCGAAAATTCGGCGGCAGGTCATTGAGCGCGTTATGAACATCTTCATCTAAATAGTGGCTCAGTACTTCTTCCTCCGCCCCCGCACTGAGTTCCTGCCCGCTTAAATCCTTGATGCGGTTATAAATATAGAAATCTTCTCCCTCGGGTAGCGATGCTGTTGAAGGATGAGTAGCCTGTTTGCGATAGCGATTAATCGCGGATGTATTTAAGATGCGGAAAAGCCAGGCACGTAAATTGGTGCCAGGTTGATAGGTATGGGCAAAACGAAATGCTTTGAGCATCGTCTCTTGTACCAGGTCTTCGGCTTCTTGCTGACTGCTCATCATGCGCCGCGCAGTACGGTATAGACTATCGAGTTGAGCCAGGACTCCTGCCTCAAAATCTTCAGTTTGTTTCTGTTCAGTATCTGTCAACTGCTCTTTTGGTTCCGGTATGGTCTCTTCCGGTTCCACGATTGGCTGTTCCGACATGCAAAACTCCTCGCTTGTGGTCGTCCAGTACCTTTGCAGTATATCGCACTCTGAATGGGAATGAAACCCCCCCTCAGTATGTTAGAATGTACAGAATATATGACGGACGAGCCAGTGCAGGAGGATAAAGAATCATGAACTGTTATGAAAGTATCGCTCGTCTTCATCTCTATATTGGTCGGGAACTCAACACGGAAGAGGTCGCTGTTGTCCAGCAACATCTTACAAATTGTCCATTATGTGAATGTCGCTTTCAATTTGATATGAAAGTGCAACGACTTATCCACGAGCGGTGTACTATCGAACAGGCACCCGCGCACCTGCGCGAGGCTGTATTACGAGTAGCACGTTCGCCCATTGGTGAGTCAGTCGAACTTGATCCCGCAGTAGCGATGGAGATTCGAGCCGATTTGGCAGAGCTGGAGGACTGTGAGTAGTTTTGTGCAGACACGCTCACAGTCCAAGCCCAATGACAACAAAATTGCACCACTGCTAGTATTAGCAGTACCTCACTTTTGGTCAGCAGAAGCGCAAGGCCGGAAAGCGACAGTAGACTATTGTCAGGTCGTGTTTACACGCTGATCCCTAGGGTAAAAAAGTGATTCAGGGAAGGTAGGAGGTTGAAGAAAATACATACGCCGGCAAAGATCATTACGATACCTGTGCCAATTTCGATTTTCCCTAGATGTGGCTTGAGCCATTTTAACCCTCTACTGAGTTGATCTACGCCCAGTCCTAAGAGCAAAAACGGTAAGCCGAGACCAAGCGAATAGACCAGTAAGAGGGTGACACCTTGGCGCAGCGTTGCCGCGCTGGCTGCTAGGCTCAGAATCGGGCCGAGGATAAGGCCGACGCAAGGCGTCCAGCCGATGGCGAAGATGATGCCGAAGAGCAGAGAGGCATAGTAACTGGGACGGCTGGGATGAAATTCAAAGCGTTTTTGCAAGTAAAGCCAGGGTATTTTCAGAATGCCGATCATTTGCAGTCCAAAAAGGATCAGGACGATGCCGCCAATTTGGCGAAGCAGAAATTGGTAGCTGCGTAAAAAACTGCCCACCGTGCTGGCAGTTGCTCCCAGAGATACAAAAGCCAGAGTGAACCCAACGACGAACGTCAATGCATGCAAAAAAGTGTTCAGACGGCTGCCTAAAGTATGCTGATCGGCTTGATAGACGCTATGCCCCACTAATTGAGCTAAGTATATTGGAACCAGTGGCAAAACGCATGGTGAGAGGAATGAGGCCAATCCAGCGAGAAACGCGAACCCCAGACTGATCTGCGATAAATTCATACCCTGCTGTCACTCCTGCTAACTCACAATCTCTTCCTGAAATAGTATAGCGCGAAAGTGCAGTCTGCACAAGCTACAATTCGTACAGGAGAGGATATTTGGCAAGCCATTTCTTCAGCAACAGCCGCGCGGATGTGCATAGTTCGTCTTCATTATGTTTTACTGGGCTGCTAAAGGCAGCGAGTTCTTGGATACAATAGAGAACGATAGCATCAGCAGTGGTGGACAGTGGGTCTAGGGCATCGAGAGCGTTAAGCGCGGTAATAGCTACCAGTTCGTCGGAGTCCAATAACGCCTCGAGCAGAGCGGGAATAGCCCAATGAGCAGCAACTTGTCCCAGGATAAAAGCGATACATGCCCGTACACCGCTATCAGTGTCATGATGCAAGAGGTACAGCAGTTGCGCATGAAGTGTTGGTGGTTGATTGTCCAACATGCAGAGTAGTTCTATAGCGCGTTGGCGCACCCAAGCATGAGGACTTGCCAGCAACCGCAAAGGCGTTCCATCCTGGTTGATCGCGGCGCAAATAGCCGTGTTTGCGGGCAATTTCCTCCGCGTGCGTGTCTGCCAAACGAGGTAAGCCAGTGAATCAAGTGCTGTAACCTGTACCTCTTCATTGGGTTGTGCTAGTACATAGAGCAGCCATTGCACCACTTTTTCGCGTATAGGAAGACGCAAAACACCATGCAGTAAGCGCAATGCCTCGATAGCTTCAATCTGGCCTAGGTGCTCACAATTCTGTAGTGCTATACCCAGCACTGCCGTCACATATTCTCCCCCTATAGCTGCCAAAGTATAACCAGCTTGCCGCCGTACAGTCGAACGTGTTGCTTGTAAAAGCGGTAGGATGTTAGCTGAAAACATATGTTGCCGCAGGATTAGACGTATAGCTTTGTGCTGTGCCATCTCTTCCAAGGCCAGAAGGGCAGCGATTTGCACAGACGGTATACAAGAAGCAAGCAAGGGGAGTAGCAAGAGCAGCGTGGATGGCTGGACAATAGCGCCTAGTGTGCGCGCCGCAAGTTGGCTGATCTCTGTATTTTCGTCGGTGAGTGCGGCGAGCAGTAGACGAGTTAATTGTTCGTGTTGTTGGGGGTTAAGGTGTGTTGGCGGCTCCGTTGCCAGAATAAAGATTGTTGCCTTACAAACTTCGCCTGTTGTGTTTTCGGCCAATAGCTTCATGAGCACTTCAATGCCGCTACTATCCCCGCTACGTAATAACGTGTAGGAAGCTGCGAGCCGAACAGATATCGGTTCCTGTGTGCTTTGGCAGATACGCAGTGCTGCTCGGGTTGACTCTTGCAATGGTTCGTTACTTGTCAGATTGGCTAAGGCCATTGCCGCGGCGTAGCGCGTTGTCTCCCACGGTGCCGCCAGCCCATCACATAACAGCGCTTCGTAGCAGGAATCCGATTGCGCATCAACCGCTTCTATGACACTGGTCCAGAGTACGGGGCCAGCGGGTTGAGAAATGGCAGGGTGTTGTAGCAGTGCATCGAGCGAAAGGTTTGCGTCCTGGCAGAGGTGAATGAGCAAACGGCTGCACTGTTCGTATTGCAGGGGCCATCCGGGCCAGGGTGGCGAAATAAGTTCAGGGTAGTGATGCAGTGTGCTTAACAACAATGGCAGCACAGCGGAACCCTGGCGAGCCAAATAGCGTGTAGCACGCAAGCGCGTATCAAAAGCAGTTTCGGGGCCAAGCAAAAGGGTCAAGGCCTTGAGGGTACGTTCTTGCCTGGCTGTGTTATATGGAAAATGCCGCCCCTTGGGCTGCTCTGAGGGTAAGCGATTCGAAAGTTGTCGTCTGTTGCTATATTCACTAATCATTTACTTACACGCTGCTTTCCAGGTTAGTAGATAGTACTCTCTTTTATTTATACCAATCCCTACCAAATGTGGAAGGTGGAGGAGGCAGGAAGTGAGGCTGGAGTAAGATCGTGTTATTTCGCTGAAGTTCTAAAGATTTTGCGCCAAAAGGAACGCTGCGCCTTGTTTTTGCGTGCTTTTTGGGCCCGTTGCTCGCGTCTGGCAACAGGCGAGGGTGGGCCAAGCGGTCCCGTTGGAGCCTCTGTATCGATCCCAGGGACAGTAGTGGGACGTGTGGGCGATTCGCTGAAATTCGGCTGTTGCGTTGTGGGGGAGAGAGCCTCAACTCGCACACCAGAAGGCGGTTGGGGCAGTTCCAGGTCCATATAGCGTGGTACTTGCATTTGCGGGCGTTTCGGTGGGTGAAGCACCACCTTTGGGCGTGGTGGTGGCTCAGGAGTCTCCTGTGCCACTGGCCTCAAGTTGAGTGAGCGCAGGTCTCGTGCGATGAGCATAGCCTGCTCATAGCGTTGATTGCGATCGCGTGACATGGCGATGAGAATGATTTGCTCTAGCTCTTGTGAAATATCTGGCACAAGTGCAGCAGGAGGGCGTAACGGGCCGCTAATAATCGCTTGTGTGAGCTCTGGCAATGACCGTCCGATAAAGGGACGCTGTCCCGTCACCATCTCATAGAGCACCACGCCAAGCGCGTAGATGTCGCTGCGATTATCTAATGTCTGTCCCCATACTTGTTCAGGCGAGGCATAATAAATGCTCCCGACCAGCGTTTTCGCGACCGTGATTTTCTGATGGCCGGTGGCGCGCGCCAAGCCAAAATCCATCACTTTGACCTTGCCCCAGCGATCCAACATTAAATTCTCAGGCTTGATGTCACGATGGATCACATTGCGCTCACGATAGGCTGAATCGAGGGCATCGGCAATTTGTGCCGCGTACTCAGCCGCCAGATAGTGCGGAATGGTGCCATCTAAATGCAAAAGACTGGCGAGCGTTGGCCCTTGGACAAATTCCATCACGAAGTAGAGGAGGCCATTTTGCTGGCCCGCGTCAAAGATTTGTACGATATTCGGGTGGTTGAGGCCAGCGATGATTTGGGCTTCGCGAATAAAACGAGCTACATAGGAAGTATCTTTCGCAAGCGCTTGTGACAATACTTTGACGGCAACTTCGCGGCCCAGGGCGATCTGGCGACCACGATACACCATCCCCATGGAGCCGCGTCCTATTTCTTCTTCCAACTGATAGCCACCCAGGCACTGGCCTGCCAGTTCATTCATACTAGTGTCTGACCTCGAGACCTAATTATCATCAGGTCATGCAAATTCAGTGAAGAACACGTTTTACAAATACTATCCAAAATGATTAAACGTACCAGGAGTGCGTATATAGTGTACGTTAGCTAAAAGTACTTTTCTTACATGCGTCGCGGCAAGAAAGCCCCTGTCTTTCAAGCAGGGGATGAATTGCCGCTTCTGATTGGGGCGTGGTGGGTGCGGTACATCCGCTTCCCACGCCCGTTGGCACTTGACTTTGAGGTGTCACTATGGTAAACTTCTTGTGTGCTAAGGCACTTCGGCTGACCGGGCCGAAGAGAGACAGTTCGCACACACCCGCCTCAGCTTCATGAGGTTCTTGCACCGCCACGCAAGATAAAACAGTGCATCTGAAAACGCTGCTTATCCGGCAAGACTGGATGAGTACGGGTTGCTTGTCAGACCGCCCAGAGCCAGCGATGGTTCGGATGTGTCGTTCGGTGAAGCCAAAGCACCATCTGGTAACAGATAGTGAGTTGCGGTGGAGGGCAGACACAAGCCCCTCGGCTTTAGACAGGGGTATCTGACCCGTGGAGTGAGATGAATACACTTGCAAGTAAGGGTACATAGGTAGTGTGAGGAGTAAACCTACAGTAGAGAAGGCACGTTCGGGCGAACGTACCTTCTCTACTGTAGGTTTACTCCTTAATCGAGGTACTCTTTTAGGATGCGGCTAGCCTGTGGATGGCGTAACTTGCGAATGGCACGCTCTTCAATCTGACGTACCCGTTCGCGAGTCACTTTCAGCTTCTTGCCTACCTCTTCGAGTGTATGGTCGTGATCGTCAACCAGTCCGAAGCGTAGTTCAATAACCTGCCTTTCACGGACAGTAAGCTGGTTAAGTACTTTGCGAATCTCTTCGCGCAGCAACTGTTGCTCGGTAATTTCCATTGGGCCACGATCGCGCGTATCTTCGATGATATCTCCCAAGGTATTTTCCTCTTCTTCGGAAAGGGGAGCATCAAGCGAAAATACTTTTTCCGCCCAGATCAACAATTCACTGACACGATCAGCCGTCATACCTAGCCGTTGTCCAATCATTTCAGGGGTAGGTTCGCGCCCCAGCTCCTGGTAGAGTTGGCGCATCATGCGTTTCACGCGCATGACCTCTTCCATAATATAGACGGGCAGGCGGACAACACGGGTACCTTCTAGAATAGCACGAGTAATGGCTTGTTTAATCCACCAAGTGGCATAGGTGGAAAAGCGGAAGCCTTTTCTATAGTCGAACTTGGTAACTGCACGAATGAGACCAATGTTACCCTCACCGATGAGGTCTTCGAGGGACAAACCTTGGCCGACATACTTTTTCGCAATACTGACTACCAGTCGTAAGTTCGCCTCAATCAGTTGATTGCGGGCATCTTTATCGCCCATCTCTATGTGTTCCGCGAGATAGGATTCGCGGCCCGCAGTAAGCAGCGAAATGCGTGAAATCTCGCGAAGATAGAGGCGTAAGCTGTCGCTTTGCGCTAAAGTACTGATATCAGCATCCGGTATAGTTTCGCGTTCTGACTCAATCGGTTTGTCTCGGTCAGCGTCAAACATCACATTTCGTTCCAAGTACTTGCTCTCTCTTCCATCAGCATAGAAGTCGGATTAGTTCAGTATGAAGGTATTGTATCATACAAACGGGTTATTGCAACAATGTTCTCATCTTTTTTGAGAATGAGATTTCGGAAACAGCGTTTTCTCGCACAAATTCTTATCCTATCTACTACTTCGGCTACTTTGTACATATTCCGTAGGGATGCTGCCCGATTACACCACTAATACAACTTTTCCCATGCTTTTGCGATCAGCGATGGCTTGATGGGCCGCAGCGGCCTCGGTAAGCGGGAAAGTTTGTCCAACGATGATTTCCAGTTTACCGCTGGCGAGATAGCGCATAAGCTCCATCATAGCTCTGGCAATATGATCGGTGCGTCCCAATTGTGAGGTTAGCCAATACCCAATGATGGCCTGGTTTTTGTACATCAACTGGATGCCCATAAATTGCGTGAGCTGGCTACTCGCTGCACCATAAATAACCATGCGTCCATAGGGAGCCAGACATTGCAAGCTCTTCTCAGCAATCTTTCCGCCCACCATCTCTAAAATGATATCAGGCCCTTTTCCGCCAGTGGCCTCCTTTACCTGTTCGGCCCAATCAGCTTCGGTATAATTGATGGCGGCATCGGCTCCTAGTCTGCTCACCAGTGCAAGTTTGCTGCTGTTGCTGGCGGTGCCAATCACTGTAGCGGCACCCATCAGTTTCGCCAATTGTACGGCCAAGGTGCCGACACCACCAGCAGCGGCATGCACCAAGACACTTTCGCCTGGTTGCATATGGGCGGACTCGCGCAATAATTGATAGGCGGTAATACCTTGCACCGGTAAAGCAGCCGCGTGCGTAAAATCGAGGCTCTGGGGAATGGGAATAGCCGAAGTAGCGAGAGCAATAGCATATTCAGCATAGCCTCCCTCGCCGAAGGCTACTACCCGCGTTCCTAGCGCGGGAGAATGTACCCCAGAACCAAGAGCCGCGACTGTACCAGCAAATTCAACGCCCAATGTCGTTGGGGTACGAGTGCGCGTAAGATATGCTCCCTGGCGTTGCGCTAAATCTGCAAAGTTAATACCCGCGGCGGCAACTTTGATAAGAACCTGGCCCTCTTGTGGTGTAGGTGTCTCAACTTCTTCTACATGCATCACCTCAGGGCCACCAGTTTCGTTAATGCGGATTGCTTTCATGCTTTGAACCCTCTCTTTCAAACACTTTTGAGATGAAAATTATCCTCATGTGCAACGTATAGTGATTGTATCATGTACGTGTCCTGAAACATGTCTTGAGGGTTATTTACACACTGAACCACTGTTGTCATTCACAACGTATTATGTGTAGAAGTACCAGCTTCACGCTAGGAGTTTACCCAATTTTCTGGCGAATTTCCTAGCTTTAACCCAAAACTGAAACAATAAGCGTCTTTAATGCGTCTAAAAAATTATGCTCTGCAATGTGTTGCTATACATAGATACAATTTGATGCATGGGGTTATAATGAGAAGATAGTACTGTATTAGAGCTAAATTCTCAAAGTAGCGATACACTTGGATGTGTGTCTATGTGTTTAACCGCCTGAATTCTTAATCAATTCATCGTCTTAAGGCCTTTTTCCTGCAATTACTAGCAGGTAATCGTAAAAGGATTCTCTCGTGAAGTGGCGTTCGTAGTGTCGAAGGGGATAAAACTTGATGTGGTGTAGTCTATGGAGACAGCGAGAGAATGTGTCTCAATTTTGTAGGATAAAAAAGAGTGGTGTAGGGGTACACCTAGTGTGGCGACGTCTCGAACGCACTGTTTGTGTGCTGCCAACTTACTCCTACGAACACATATTGGTTGGTCAGAATGTTTGCTCTGTACAACCTTTTCAGGCGAGGTGAATTTACATGGACGGCAAGGGTAGTCGCCGCGGAAAATTACGCATAAAATTTCTTGGGCAATGGCGACGACACAAACATGGTGGGAGCTACCGACGCGATATCGTAAAGTTTCTCGGTACCCATATGCGACTTCTTTTCACCACAATGCTCCTTTTAGCAGTTGTTGTATTGCTTTTTGGTATCGTCGGTCGATTGCAGTCGCCACAAACCAATACGCCTCCCAATGGCGTCACCGTGATTAACTACAGCACGCTATTGCAACAGGTAAAAGCGGGCAATGTGCTGGCCGTAACGCTTCAGGGCAATGCGGTGAATGGGCTACTGGAAAATCCTCTGACACAAAACGCTACTGCGATAGCGACGCCAGTTACCCACGGCAACAACAAAGCAGCGGATTTCGCAGCCTGGAGTCGCTATGTTGGGGCAGGCTATCCCTCGTGGCCAAACATGAGCGCGACGCCAACAATTGACCCCGCACGGGCGGTCTATTCGCTGCTCCCTGTTCATGGCGATGCAAGCCTGATGCAATTGTTGCTCAGCAATCACGTCATAGTGAATACGCTAGCAGTTGCCCAACCGCCGCTCTGGATAAGCCTGTTCTGGAAATTCTTACCGCTCGTGTTTTTACTACTGATTTTCCTGATTATCCTCGCTCCGAAAAAGAATGCACGTCCAATGCGAGCAGCAGATGATCGCATGGCACAAATGGGGAAAAGTCGAGCGCGCCGTTTTGGGCAGGCCAAAGAGACACTGCAAACGCCTGGGCTCAACCATAAAGCATCATTGGTGAGCAGATCTTCCACCGCCGGAAAGACTTCCCAAACAAGCAAAGCAGTGGTCAACCTGGAGCCACCTGTAACCTTTGCTGATGTCGCTGGTATCGATGAGGTGCGTGCCGAGCTTGAAGAAATCGTCCAGTTTTTGCGTAGTCCGGAGCGTTTTAATCGGCTGGGTGCTCGCATTCCGCGTGGTGCCTTGCTTGTTGGCCCTCCAGGGACAGGCAAAACACTGCTGGCGAAGGCGGTAGCGGGTGAAGCTAGCGTACCATTCTTTAGTATGAGTTCCTCCGAGTTTGTCGAGATGTTTGTGGGAGTGGGTGCCAGCCGAGTACGTGATCTCTTCAACCAGGCACGCCAAAATGCCCCGTGCGTCGTCTTTCTGGATGAGATCGATGCAGTAGGTCGCAAACGCTCGATGCGTGCCTCTGGCAATGACGAACGGGATCAGACGCTCAACCAATTGCTGGTGGAGTTGGACGGCTTCGATGGGCACAAAGCGGTGGTGGTCTTGGCAGCTACCAATCGTGTCGATATCCTGGACAAAGCCTTATTGCGTCCAGGTCGCTTTGATCGTACAATTAACGTTTCGCTGCCCGACCGTGTTGGTCGAGAGGCCATCCTCAAGGTGCATTCGCGCAACACCCCTCTACACGAAGAGGTGTCTTTAGAGCGTCTATCGCGCTTAACGACAGGGATGAGCGGAGCCGACCTGGCTAATCTTGTCAACGAAGCTGCTCTGTGTGCCGCTCGCCAAGACCTGTTGCACATTACCCATGACTGCTTCGAGGATGCGCTGGCTCGTGTTCAGCTTGGAGCGTTGCGTCCAATCGTGATGGGCGAGAAAGATCGCCGCATCATCGCGTACCATGAAGGCGGTCATGCCCTCGTTGCCTATCATCAGCCCCAAGCCGATACCGTCAACCGCGTCACGATTTTACCACGCGGGCAGAGCTTGGGTGTAACCCAGTTTACTGCCGAGGAAGACCGTTATAACTATAGCCGCGATACACTGATGGCGCGTATCGCTGTTGGTCTGGGCGGTCGTGCCGCCGAAGAACTGACCTTTGGGCCAGCGCATGTGACAACCGGAGCTGAGAACGATCTCCAGGTCGTCACTGACCTGGCGCGACGCATGGTTACGCGTTGGGGGATGAGCGAACAAGTTGGCGTCGTCTTTGCCGACTTCGAACCCGGTGCGATGAGCTTGAATATGGCGCGCATTGACCCCAGCACGCTGCCCTCTCAAGCGCATTCTCTTGTTGCCGATGCCAATGGGCGGCTCATGCTCAATGGGAACGACCTTCATGACAGCAGGGACAATTGGCAGAACTTTGCCATGAGTATGCCTGCCGTGCGCAACACAAGCAGTAGCACAAGCATGGCCATGCTCATTGATACGGAGGTGCAGAATATCCTCAAAGAGGGCTATGCTATAGCTCGTTCCATCTTGAGCGAACATTCCGAGCAACTCACCAAACTAGCTGAAGTATTGATGGAACATGAACAACTCGACCGTAAACAGTTCGAGGCGTTGTTCCAAGAATAATTAGGAAGACAGCACAATAGCTGGTCAACCCATGGGTTGACCAGCTATTGTGCTGTCTTCCTAATTACCCTCTGGTAAAGATTGACCATTGCCCCTCTGAGCTAATAAAATGCATGAAAGAGTTCTCTTATCTGAAAAGCAGTAGGGAGTGTATTTATGATTCCTCACGACGATTTTACCCCACATGGCTATCTTGACAATCCGTATCACTCGTGGAAGCTCAATCCCAGCGGTGTATTGCGTTCGCTGCCGCCGCTGGGCATGGGTTGGCATGTACCGAACTTAGGAAGTTATGTCAATAATCAATTTCAGTATACAGCTCATCTGACTCTGGGGCTGAAGATATATGACAGGGTAATGGTGACTCCTGAAGACTTTCGACGCCACAAGTGTGTTATCAGCAGTTCACTACATACGAAGAATCGCTTTGAATATACCTGTTTTGTGCCAAAGTATGGACTCACGCTCACGGCTCGCTATTTTCTGGTTCATGAAGATGCGCTCGGCTGTATGCTCACATTTTCAACGACATCGAAACAACCTGTGCCTGTCACCTGCTATCTGATTCACTGCCATACCCATAATCCTCATACCAGCAGGTTGTGGGAACACGGGTTGTATGCGCGCCAGGAAGCTGACGGCAGTTATACGATGCTGGGACTGGCAAGCGAAGGCGATGTCTTTGTCCATGGTGTGCGAGCAGCCGATGGCGGCCCATTGGAAATCGGCTCTATGGGCTATACCGTCTCCCTTGACGAAATGGCACACTGGGCAGCCGGAAAGCGTGTGGAGCAGCCGCATATCACGCAGCGAGAGGAGAATGGCTGGCAAGTGCGCACCGTGGCACTACCCTTTGCATTGACGCTCGAAGGCAACCAGCAGCGCATCATCAATACTGTTCTGGCACGAGGAGTATCGCAAGATCAGGCACTTCAGCATTGGGATGATGGTATTGAGGAGATTGCCTTGGCAGAGGCAGGACATCGCGCTGACGATGAGAAGTTTTGGGAACAAGCGCCACAGCTTTCAGGTGACTGGCCTGCAAGCTGGAAGCGCGGCTTAGTCTACGATCTAGAGACGCTGCGCATGACGATTCGTCCTTCAGTGGGTGTGATTCCGCAGCCTTGGGATGGCATGCAAATACAAGCCCCACGCACTGTGTTGGCTGAAGCCGCGATGGATACTCTCTTTCTCAGTTATGCTGATCCCGAATTGGCTGCTGAAGTCATCCTGGGTCATTTCGAGTCCACTCCGCATGCAAACTTGCCTTGTATGCGCGAGGACGGCAGCTACAATATGGTGGCCGACGATGGACAATTGTGTGGCACCGCGCCCGAATGGGGATATCCTTTATGGTGCTGCCAGCAACTATGGTTGAGAACGGGCAATCTCTCTTGGTTGAAGCGACTTTACCCTGGTGCGGCTGCCTACTTGCGCTGGTGGCTCGATCATCGTCGCGATGCGCAAGGCTGGGAAATATACGAGTGCTCATGGGAAAGCGGCCAAGATGTGTCCAGCCGCTTTGGTCCACAACAAACGGGGGGAACGATCATTGAGCATGTCCGCCCGGTGGATCTTCAGGCAAGCATTGCTCAAAGTGCAGCGATGCTGGCTTCCTGGGCCGAAGTACTTTCACCAACACACACCGATAAAACGCTTCCTAATCCCTATCAAGCTGACATCGCTTTCTGGCAGGAGATCGCCAACGAGTTCACTGCCAAAACCCAGCTAATGTGGCAAAATGGTTGGTTCCGCGATTACGATTCTGTGACGCAAGAATGGTCTACTGAGCAGGACACGATGCATCTGGCACCGGTCTTTTGTGGCGTGGCAAGTCGGGAACAGATGGAGCACCTGCGTCCCTTCCTAGCGCAGCCTCCCAAGCATAGTTCAGGTTGGGCTCCGCTGTCGTGGCCGCCTGTCGTGATGACACTGATAGGAGCAGCCGCAACCGCACAAATGCCTTTGGATGCTGCTGAACTGGCCTATCGCTTTATCGATGGATCATATCGCAGTACAGATCGTCGTGAACTGGATGAACATGGTGGTTTGCCTGGTGTGACTCGTGAGTATCGCCAACCGGTGACAGTCGGCGAATGGGGTGAAATCGACTACGTGAATGCTGGTATCGAGGGTTATGGATGGGGTGCACTCAGCATTCATCTGCTCATACGCCATCTGCTTGGCCTGTATGCCCCTGATTCCAACAGCATTACCTTGGCTCCGACCCTCCCCGCGGCTCTGCGACGGCCTGGCGCAATCTATAGTATTGCCCCTATTCCCTGGGGGAAGTACACGCTGAGCTTCACCTGCCAAGTGAAAAATGGGAACAGCTACGCAGCAACCTTCCATGTGCGTCCACGCGCACATGAAGGCCAGTTGGTGGAAGAGACCGCGGCCCAGTCAGAGAGAGCAGCCGAACAGGAACATCGCTGGGAAGGAACTTGGGGCGAAGAGCGAACATTTCTGTTTGATCACTAAGACAAAGCCTTGATAACCCTTGTCACATACCTGGAAACCATGCTTAGAAAATTTATTGTTTGTGCAAACTAAACAATAAATTTTTATATCCCTAAAGAAAAGCTCAAGAAAATTCGTGATATTCTCAAGAAACACTCAATATAATCGGTAATATTCTCAAGAAAATCTCAAGAAACCATGAATATTTGTATATTTTACACAAACATCTTATGGAAACTTGTGGTAGATTACCTCTATCTTCAAAGTCCTGGCAGAAGTTATACTTTTAGCGATAGGAAGAATAGTAACTCCACATCAATGCTGATGCCTCATTGCAACGCTCGTGCTAAACGAAAATGCTTTCGCAAATTTTCTATCCTTCACTCACAGCTTTAGCTTCAAATTGCTTGCGCTAACCGCAACAGGAATTGCGACTAGCCCGTTTGTATTGCCCATCTCAACAGGAGCAGGAGATGTCAAAAGGATCAGGGCTAAAACTGCTGGTATCTTACGTTGGTTCATTTTTGCAGAAAGGACTTATCGCTTAATGTTGAATCTTCTTAGCATCGCTGGGTCGCGTATACGCGCGAATATGAGCGATCCACTCATTCGAAAAAATGTCATCTACTTTATGGGAGGAAAACTCCTAGGTTTTGCACTTGTCCTCACTGCTATGTGGGTGGTGCTTCCGAACATCGTTCATGCAGCGACGAAGGGCGCAGTTGCTGACATGCCTACCATCAATGCTGTCAACACGGTCTGGACGTTGGTAGCAGCTTTCCTTGTATTCTGTATGCAAGTTGGATTTGTAATGTTAGAAGCGGGGTTTGCACGCTCGCGCGAGTCTGTCAATATCCTTGTAGAAGGTATTGCTGATACCTGTATCTGCGGCGTCCTGTTCTGGGCTTGGGGTTTCGCCTTTATGTTTGAGCCTTCCCGAGAACTGTGTACCTGCTTGTTATGGCTGTGGCAGACGCAAGAAGAACGAACGTGCTCAAGCTCAAATGCGCGTGCAAACATGCCTTTCCAACCGAAAAAACTGGCGTGAGTACGTCCAACCGCACGGCTTCGCGCCATTGCCTCTTTCATAGCAAACAACGCTCTATCTATCGCCAAACAGTTGTCTTTCTCCTCGCTACTATAGAAAGATGTGGACGCTGCCTAGAAGGCACCGCCCACATCCAGTGAGTCTTCGTCGGATCGAACCGATATGCTCAGTTGTGCCGACGCCTAGTGGTCACCCGTCACATCCCAGATTCTCGTACCCCAGTTATCGACTAGATCTGATCCTCCCGGAGGTGGCCCAATGTACTCGGTTCCACTCCAGATGTCTAAGCCATTGGGATCGAGCTCAACCGCCGAGTAGTCTCCCCAGCGTGCCCGACCGGCAATGACGTCAGCGAAGCTGATGTGTGGCCCACTGCCGAGCGCAGCGGTCTGGACAGAGCCGAAGCTGTTGCTCGTCGACTTGCGCACGACGTAGGCCGCACTTGGGTTGATGGTGGGGCTGGTGATGGTGAAGGCCATCGCCGTCGTGCCCTCGGTCGTGTGCAGGATCGCCGGGTAGAGGAGGTAGGCTCCCGCGACGCCGATGTAGCCCTGGTTGGAAACGCGGGCATGCATCGGATCGAGGACAAACCAAGCCGCGCCGTCGCGCGCGGATGGATCGCCCGAGATGTTTACAGCAGTGCTCAGCGACGCGTAGAGCTGTAGCCCACTTTTTTCGTCGTTGACGAGCTGTACTTGCTGCATGCGACTATCGTCCGGGTTCAAGAACGCCTCAGAAGTTTCAATACCAGAAACAGCACCAGTACCGGTGCTAGCTGCGGGCATTGGGAAGGCGTACGTCTCACTACCGATGATCCGCCCGGTGAGTGTGACCGTTCCATGACCAGAGGTGATGCCTGTATCGCCGCTCACCGACCAGAAGCCTAGCGTGTTGGCGATTGAGTTGTTGTTGCCAAACTGGTCAAAGGGGAAGGAGTTGAGAAGGTACTCGTTGCTGCTACCGTTGCCAAACGCCGGCTGGAGCGTCAAAATGGGCACGCCGCCCAGACTGAGGAAACCAAAGCTCACCGCATTCGGCGTAGCCCCTTGAGCAACCAACTGCGACTTGGAGATGGCGATCAGCAGTGCCCCGTTATAGGAGTTTCCGCAGAACTCATCGGTGGAGATGTATAATGCATGGTTGTCGTAGCCAGTGTGCGGCTGGTCGCCAAAGCAGGTACCGCCGACCGAGGTATCGAACTGGTACGTCGTCGCCAATCCGTTGCTGTTTACCACCAGCACATCGTCAAACGTGTCATTTCCACCAGTTGCAGTGCTAATCACTGTCATGTAGAAAGAGTGGGTCGACACGTCGTAGAAGCAGCGGGGATCGCTGAAGGCATTCGGATCCAAAAACCCTTGGGCCAAAGTGAAAGGCGGCTGCAGCAGGGTACCACCCGGACTGTAGATGCCGAATATGCTGTTGACGACCTCGATCACGACCTTCTGCGAGCCTAAGTAGCCGACGCAGAGGCCTTGGTCTGGCGGTGTATCGTGGAAGCCAGCGATTAATTTATTCTGGGTATCGCTGAGCCCATCGAAATTGGACGCCAGTGTGCCCTCAGTCTTAGAGAAGGCCGAGCCGCTCACCAGCGGAGCACCGCTCGAGACAGCGTGGGAGCTATTGCTATTTTGCTTGCCTGGACTGCGGTAAGGAATGACCCGAAAATCATTCGACTGCGTTGTGGCGCTCGTATGCGTTCCTAAATCAAAGAAATTCTGGGTTGTCCCTAATACCTTGGACTTGATAGTAGCGCCCTGATAGCTGGCAGTAACGCTAGTGGGAGGAGGAGATGCGGCATGGGAGGCAGTTCCACGGGCCGCGAGTGTCGCCATCAAGGTACCAACTACCGTGAGGATGGCGATGACCGAAAGCAGGATGCCTAATTTCGGACGGAAAGAGAAGCGCATTACATGGACTCACTTTCAATAAAAATATTCATGAATCCACAAGAATGGATTCATTGGTATAGCCTTTGCTCGCAGGGTAATAGGGAATGGGCACTAGCGAAAGACTATTGCCAGTCAAGTATAGAGGAAACAACTTCACGATGAAAGAGAGAAATGGTTGTGATCTGGTTAATATATGGTTGCGATCTAGTCAATATATGGTTGCGATTTGATCAAGATATGTTTGTATTTTGTTATCACCAGTTAAGGCTGGGCGATATCACAATCGGCTCTCTTATCTCGTCATCGGCGCATTTTTGGCTCAAATTTCTTCTCTTTTACACGAGTTAATATGGTATAGTATGAGAAAGAATAGTACATCTTTTATAGCTTCATTGACGAGGTTAAGACAAGGACGAGGAAGATGAATACTTTTGATGCTCTCCATACGCTCTTTTTAGACGACCTTTTCGAATTGCAGCAGATTCAAAAGCGAAAGTGGCGTGTTCTACCTATGACCAGGGTTGTGAAAGAAGAACACCTGGGACGTTGCTGCTATCTAGCTGAAGAGTTTCTTAGTCCTGCCGAACTGAACATGCTCAAACAAAAGGTTGGACTTGATGAACGGCAATGGCACACCTATAAAGTAAAGATTTCTGGGCAATAGCTTTTTTAAGCGACAAGCCTCATGTGTTCTGGGCCTTGTTGTAAAGAGCATACCAGGTATCATCATAGTAGGGTGAGAACATGTGTTTGGGCATCATACTACTGGTGAAGTCATTATGCCCATTGAGGTAGTAGTTGCCGTTAATCTTTATAAACCAAGGGCCACCACTGGAACCACCAGTCATATCACAGGGGATGGAGACAACTGTGCCGCCCCCGTGTTGCCAACTTTGGCCGGAAGGAGCCTCGCAGGTCTTTCTGGTTTGACCGTCGAAAGGATATCCTGCTGGATAGCCATACGCGTAGAACGGTTGATTGACTGGCTGATTATAGGCCCAACCTGCCCCTCCCACCACGTCGGTCAAGTTGCCTTGGCTGTTAGGCGCAACGATGGCTATGCCAAAGTCATGATGCAAATCATTGGGCTTGGCATTTATCCAGTCGGAAGGAACCTCCAAATCACGAGCGGCCCAGCAGCCATAGGGTGTATTGCCGTTCTCGTACAGAGGGCAAAAGATCACGTTCTTCACCCAACCGCCATCCCAGTAGAGGCAGTGACCAGCGGTATCAACAGCACTATGGTTGAGACTGGCAACGGCAGTACCAGAACAGACGAAGTTTTGACCAGCACTGTTGGAAAAAAAGACTTTCCCCACAGTCGAGAGAGGGTAGGCTGGCTCCCCAGTGCTGGGAAGCTGCCCTTCTTGCTGCTTCCCAGCACTGGTGTCGAGGCTTACCTGTGTCAGATCGAAAGCAGGGCTCGTCTGCTGATCGACACCAATGGCATTGAGCATATTAGCTGGTGTCCAATGCTGAACGACAAGAGCAGGACTCGTATCCACCTGATGCTCAACGATCGTTGGCGCAAGAGCCGATACCGATGCGTACAGAAAATTGCCCATTGCGACCATGTATACCAGATACACAGCGGCAAGCGCGTAAAGAAGTATTCTGCCAACCAGCGGTAATTGGTTGAGTTTCAACTGTCGTGGCATCAGACCTCTCTCTTTCTTTCAGCAGAGTGTGGACTAGACGCGAGGGCGGCGTGGTTGCCGTTTCCCTCGCTCAGGAGCTTTAATATTCGGGAGCTCGACAGGTTTGGCATTGCGCATTTTGTCCGCAGTCCAATACTTGAGAACCTCATCGGCTGATTTATCCACGGAGTGCTTCTCGATAGAGGCAGAAGTATCGCGTTTAGAAAAACGCTTCCATGCAAACAGGTACACACTGGCAAGCAAACACAGTAAGAGTACGCCAACCAGCGGCAATTGGATGAGTTTTTGTTGTCGTGACATCATGCCTCTCTCTTTCATTCATTTTTCTCACTTCACTTTTTCAGAAGCAAGAGTATGTTTTCCTCTACAGAGTATATCACATGCGTTAATAGTAAGTAGCATGGTAACTCCCCTTGACAAAATGACAAGCCCACTTGACAAAAATAAAACTATGCTTTATACTATGACAAGTGTACTTGATATTAAGACAAGTGTACGTAGCAGAAAAAAGATGTACTGAGTTGGTATACGTGCATACCGAAGAAAGAAGTGACGAATGATGAGCAAATCCGCAGAAAGACTGTACTTGAAAGAATTTGGGGCCGCGATGACGGCCTACGTGATCCTGGTGATAGTTTCAACTACGTTGATCAATATCAGCCCAAGTTCAGCATGGTGGCGCATTCCACTGGCATTGACTCCGATTATACCGGCGATTTTCGCCATGATCGCCTATATGCGCTTCGTGGGGCGGGTAGATGAACTGCAACGGCGCATCCAATTCGAGGGATTGGCTTTTGGCTTTGGCAGTGCTGGTATCCTTACCTTCACCTATGGTTTCCTAGAAAATGTTGGATTCCCGCATATTAGTTGGCTTATCGTCTTTCCATTGATGATCGCGCTCTGGGGCATCGGCGTTGCCCTCGCTTCATGGAGATACCGATGAACAACAAGCTGAAAGTGCTCAGGGCGATGCGCAACTGGTCACAGGCTGACCTTGCCGAACGCTTGGATGTCTCGCGACAGACAGTCAATGCACTGGAAACGGGCAAATACGATCCAAGCCTGCCGCTGGCTTTCAAGATCGCCCGCCTCTTCCAGATGCCCGTCGAAGAAATTTTTGCAGCAGAACCAGAACAAACAAACCGAAAGGTTGAATAACGAGCTATGCATCTTCTCTCATCGTGCTATATACTATGAAGTATGAGAAAGGAGCATACTTCTATGCCTGTACAAATTGATGTCTGGTCTGACTTTGTTTGACCGTTCTGTTTTTTAGTAGCCTCCAGTTTGGAGAAGCTTCAAGAAACATATGATCTCGCCATTACGTGGCGTTCGTTCCAACTACGTCCCGCTGGTTCTCCACCGATACCGCCTGAATATCGCGCTAGAATAGAGGCCTCACGTCCCCGTTTTGCCGAACGAGTGCAGCAGGAACTTGGTCTCACGTTGAATGCTGGCCCCTTTGAGATTGATAGTCGTCCTTCGCTGATCCTCGAGAAATTTTTCGAGGCGCAGGGTAAGGGTGAAGAGGGTCACAAAGCAATCCAAGACGCTTACTGGCTGCAAGGCCGAGCGATAGATAAACCAGCAGTGCTCAAAGAGCTTGTGCAAGAGGTTGGTCTACCAACCGACAATATCGATGACGTATTGGACAGTTCCGTGTATGACGCGGAAGTGTCGGCTGATATCGATCTAGCACAGCAATACGGGCTGGACGCTGTTCCCGCGCTGGTTTTCAACAATAGATACCTGGTGTCGGGCGCACAACCATACGATGTATTGCGCAAGGTGGTAGAAAAGGTGCAAGCTGAGGAAGCGGCAACATAATACCTACAACCAAGCGAGTTAACAAATAGGAATAGATTCTTCGGCTGCGGCCTCAGAATGACAATTGAAAAGAAGAGGTCGCCTATTTGTTCACTCGCTTACATTACAGGCAATTACGAACGAATAAAGGCCAGCAGTTCGTCGCGTTTCTGTTCCATCAAAGCTTGGCTATTGGCTTCGACATTGAGGCGGAGCAGAGGCTCGGTATTGGAGGAACGCACATTAAACCACCAGTCGCCAAAGTCAATCGTGAGCCCATCCAGATGGTCAACAGACAGTGAGCCTGTCTTGAAGTGTTCTTCCAGGGCCTTTAGCTTCCCTTGCGCATCATTAACGGTGCTATTGATTTCACCGCTACGCACGCCTTGATCCAGGGGTTTGAGGATTTCTGAGAACGGTTTTCCCTCGACCGAAACCAGTTCCAGGATAATTAAGAAGGCAATCAGGCCGGAGTCGGCGAACCAGTTGTCACGGAAGTAGAAGTGACCAGAGTGTTCGCCGCCGAAAATGCCGTTGTCCTTGCGCATCTCAGCCTTAATAAACGAGTGCCCGACGCGAGTACGTATCGCTTTGCCGCCTAGGGATTGCACCAAGGCAGGGACACTCTTGGAGACAATGAGGTTATAAAGAATCGTGGAACCAGGGGATTTGTGTAGGAGGCTATTGGATACAGCTTCAATGACCTTAGAGCCATCGACCAAGTCGCCGTGTTCATCGACGGGGAACATGCGATCGGCATCGCCATCGAAGGCTGCACCCAGGTCGGCATGGACTTCACGCGCCTTCTTCTGTAGATCAGCCATGTTCTCTGGCTCAATCGGGCTAGCCGGGTGATTGGGAAAAGTACCGTCCAGTTCAAAATACAGTGGGACCAGTTCGCAAGGCAGATGCTTGAACACGTAGGGCATAATCATACCAGCCATGCCATTGCCAGCGTCAATCACGACTTTGAGCGGTCGAATCTTGCTCACATCGATGAACGACAGGGCGTGTTGCACATAGGCATCGGTGATGTCGTGCTTGATGATCCGTCCCTTGGCGGCAGGTTCGCTGAAATTGCCGCTGATGGCGAGATCGCGAATATCGGAGAGGCCAGTTTCCTGGCTGACGGGAAATGCCTGCGCGCGGCAGAATTTCATACCGTTGTCTCTGCCAGGGTTGTGAGAGGCGGTAATCATCACACCAGCAGCATAGTTGAACTTGCCGACGGCGAAATAGAGGCCATCGGTGGTGGTCATGCCCAGTTCGATAGCGTTGGCGCCATTATCGGTGATACCGCGCATCATAGCGGCGGCCAACTGCGGTGAGGAGACGCGCATGTCACGACCTACCGCGATCTCCGGCACGTTCAAATACTGGGCGGCTGCACGCCCGATACGATAGGCGACCTCGTCGGTCAGGTTCTGACCATAGATGCCGCGGATATCGTAGGCCTTAAATAGCTTGGGATCAACGGTTACATTGGATTGTGTCATTTTGTAGGCTACCTCTTCTTCCAAATTTCTAAAAGTATCCAGGGTTCGCCTGAACTACGGGGGTCAAAAATCTGGCCGACCTCGACAAAGTTGGCTTTGACGAAAGCGCGGCGTGCGGGAAGATTCGCTTTAGCGGTCTCGGCGTAGATGCGCGCCAGTCCAGTCGTGGAGAAGAGGTGGTATACGAGTGCGCGAATGGCTTCCGAGCCATAGCCTCTTCCCCAGCGCGTCTTTTCGCCCAGTCCCAATCCAATTTCGACTTGCCCAAGACGATAATCAATATTAAAATACGTGATAGTGCCGATAGGAATATGTTTTTCGTCTTCGATGATGAACCAGAATTGTCGCCCGTTGCCGTGAACATAGTTACGGTCAAAAATGGGCAAGAACTCGGACATGTTATCCGAATAGGGGCGATGCGGATCGTAACGCCAGACCTCGTCATCGCGTTCCCAATGGAAAACTTTCGCGGCATCGTCCATCGTGGGGCGGCGGAGAAAAACTCTTTCACCATGTATAGGCATGCCTCCTTGCGGATGTCCCGCGGGATTATTACGTTGTGTTTCTGTCATAATAGCCCTATCTCGTGTGCAAAACTCGTACCAGCCGCCAGTTGTCCAACGGCGAAAGCAGCGGCCAATGTCTGACCCAGATCAGCATAGGTAGAACGAACGCCTAGATTGACACCTGCTCGCACAGGTTCGCCATAGGCCAGCAATGGCACCTGTTCGCGGGTATGATCTGTCCCGCGATAGGTGGGATCGACGCCATGATCGGCAGTAAAAAAGAGCGCGTCCTCCGGTCGCATGGCTTTTTGCACGTCAACAAGCCATGCATCTACTGCGCGCAGTGCTTGTGCATACCCTGCACTATCGCGGCGGTGTCCCCACAGCATATCAAATTCTACCAGATTGACAAAGAGTAAGCCAGTAAAATCTTGCCGAAGGTAGTGCAGGGTAGCTGCCATACCAGCACTATTGGTTTCGGTATGATCGCGCTGGGTCAGACCGCGCCCGGCGAAGAGGTCTTCAATTTTCCCGATGCCGATGACATCTTTGCCGTGCTCCTTTAATAGATCGAGGAGCGTGACGCCGAGCGGTTCGAGTGAGAAATCGCGGCGGTGTTCGGTGCGCGTAAAGTGGCCCGGCGTGCCGATAAAAGGACGGGCAATGACGCGTCCAACAGCGTGATCTCCTGTCAGCATATTACGCGCAAGCTGGCACATATGGTACAGCTCTGACAAGGGAATAATATCCTGGTGCGCGGCAATCTGGAAAACACTATCAGCGGAGGTATAGATGATAGGGCTACCCGTACGCATGTGTTCTTCGCCCAGTTCCTTGATAATCTCGGTGCCAGAGGCAACCTGGTTGCCAATGACTTTGCGACCAATGGCCTGTTCAAAGGCTGCCACTACATCCGCGGGAAAGCCATGCGGGTATGTGGGCAGTGCGTTGTGCAAAACGACGCCCATCATTTCCCAATGTCCGGTCGTACTATCTTTGCCGGCTGCCAACTCAATCATGCGCCCATAGGCTCCGCTAGCGGCATCCGTTGGGGATGTTCCCAGAATAGGGGTGATATTTCCCAGGCCGAGGCTACCCAGGTGGGGCAACGCCAGGCCACCAACAGCCTGTGCGCAGTGCTCAAGCGAACTGGCACCATCATCGCCATAGGCGTGTGCGTCAGGGTTAGCTCCCGCGCCAACGCCGTCCAAGACGACAACAATAGCTCGTTTCAGTGCCGTCATTTCTCTATCCTCGTCAATTTCAAAGCAGCATGGTGTGGCAATGGTTCCCCAAGCAATGGCAAAGCATAGTCGTAGAATGCCTTTGTCACCATCGTCTTGCCTTCGTCGAGATAGTCTGCTGGCATGAGCCGTTGCACATTGGCAATCTCTGCCAGTTCTACCAAGTCGGTGCTGCAATGATAGGTTGGTTCGTTATGCCGCACTAATATCACCATTTTATCACTTTCACCATGCATAAGCGCGTGTATAGCCTGTCGCCCTACGAGATACGCTTCGTCGCGATCAGTAGCCGAGACACTATCGGAGGCCATGCGTTGCAGGTCGCCAGGCTTATCAAAGCGAGCGCGTAGGCGCAGGTGCTTCTTCACTAATTCTACCAGATATTGCGCCGCTCCGCTCAGCAATGGATGAGAAAAAGCATCTGTTCCCACCTGTCCCGCGGTTCCCAGTGGCTGCCCTTGCTCATCGCGGGCCGCCTCGGAGACGACGACGATCACATAGCCAAGACGGCGATAGAACTCCTCCACCTGCGCCAGGTAGCTATCCTCGCGGACTGCTTGTTCGGGCATGAGAATGATATGTGGTGGGTCGATCTCGTCGCGCTTGCCCAACGCGGAAGCGGCGGCTAACCAACCAGCGTTGCGCCCCATTGTTTCGATGACCTTGACAGGATAGTGTGTGGGTATCGCGATAGTGTTCAAGGTCGAGTCCATAGTTGCCATAGCGATGAAACGGGCCGCACTGCCATAGCCAGGACAATGATCGGTGAACGGTAGGTCGTTATCAATGGTTTTGGGTACGCTGATCGCCTGGAGATCATAGCCGCTCTGCTGTGCAAACTGGGCTAAGCGATGGGCGGTATCGGCGGAATCATTGCCACCTATATAGACAAAGTAGCGAATAGTATATTTGCGGAAGAGTGAGAGCACCCGTGCGGGATCATCCTCCCGGAGTTTATAGCGACAAGAGCCAAGAGCGGCTGATGGGGTGTGCAGAAGCCGTTGCCAGATAGTGCTGGGCTGCTGGCGCAGGTCGAGAATATCTTCCTGTAAGAAGCCTTCGATACCATGGCGCATGCCGTAGATCTCTCCAATGCGTGTCTCTTGCATGGCGGCCTCAACGGCCCCAACCAGGCTAGCATTGATAACGGCGGTCGCTCCTCCTGATTGCCCAATAATGATATTACCGTGTGTTGTCAAGGACAATGTTCTCTCCTATTAGATTGCTCACAGTTATTTCAACCATTATATCAAGCGCAAGGTAAGGCGTCGAGTGGTCATATCTCTTCAGTAAATATTATATGAACGTCTGTTAACCTTAATAGGTTGTTTCTTGCGGTTATTCGAGTTTCTGTGTTACACTTTCTTCACAAAAGCTGAGTAGCAAAAGGAATAGATTCTTCGCCCTTCGCTTCGCTCGAGGGCTTCGGCTACTGCGGCCTCAGAATGACAATTGAAAAAACAATGGTTGGGAAGGTAACACATGCAGCGAACAGACGGCACATCCTGGACACTCGACACGCTCTTCGTACATGGAGAGAAACGCTCTCGTACTACCGGTCTTACAGGTGTGCCATCTGTGCAGCCTATTTATGCCAGTACGACTTACTTGCATCAAAGTGCAGCCGCGCTCGATCAGGCCTTTGAGCGGGGAACTGGTTCTGGAGAAGAAGCGGCCTATGTCTATGGACGGCAAGGCAATCCCAGTATGCAAGGGCTGGAAGCTGTGATGACAGAGGCTGAGGGAGGTGTTGGGGCTGTCACATTTGCATCGGGTATGGCGGCAATTCACGCAGCATTGCTGGCGGCGGGACTGGTTGCGGGGTGCAAGATTGTGGCGGGACAAGATATGTATGGCGCATCCGTTGCTTTGCTACGGCAAATGTTTATGCCCATGGGTGTTGAGGTGGTATTGCTTGACCTGTGTGGCCCGCACGCGGCTGACCTTATTCGGGGCGAGCAACCAGACGTGGTGTATGTTGAGACACTCTCAAACCCACTGGTGAAGCTGATTGATCTCGCGGCAATCACTGCTGCGGCTGCCGAGGTAGGAGCAGTAAGTATTGTGGATAGCACGATGACGACGCCATACTTGCTGCGACCAATAGTCTATGGCTTTGACATGGTAGTACATAGCGCGACAAAATATTTGGGTGGGCATGGCGATAGTACAGCCGGCGTGGTCGTCAGCGCGAAGAAGACATTACTTGATGCACTGCGCAATTGTGCTACGCTAATGGGTGCCATGCTCAGTCCTTTTGAGGCCCATTTGATTAAGCGCGGTTTACAGACGTTGCCACTACGTATGGAACGCCACTGCCGCAATGCCATCCAAGTGGCGTATTTCTTGCAAGAACATCCAGCCGTGGCCTGCGTCCATTACCCCGGTTTGCCCGCTCATCCCCAGCATGAGCTTGCCACCGCTCTGCTAGATCGCGGACTGTATGGTGGGATGCTGTCCTTTGAACTAAAGGCGCAGTCTCGCCAGGCAGTGATGTGCTTTATGGATAAGCTAGGTCTCTGCCTGCCAGCTACCACCCTTGGTGATGCCTGGTCGCTGGTGAGCTATCCTCCAATGTCATCACATCGGACATTGTCAGAGGCTGATCGCAAAAAGATGGGGATCACTGAGGGTTGCATCCGCCTGTCAGTGGGCATTGAGGATGTTGAAGATATTATCAGAGATTTGGATCAGGCCTTGCAGGGATAATTGTGGAGTACCGATGGCAAGGAATAGATTCTTCGGCTGCGGCCTCAGAATGACAATCTTCCACCTAAATGCAAAAATTTGCGCACTATTCTAGCGGTGAATAGTCAATTTGGTGCATAAAAATACTTACAGATAATCCTTCCATATGGTAATATTACAGTTATACCCATGTATATAGTTATAGACGCACCGTAAGCATTGCCTTTTCACTGCGCACCTAAACAGCTCTAGCTCACTATGCTTTACAGATAAGCACTGCACAGTCTGATAGTGAAATGGTAAACAGTATTTTTCTTTATGTTCTCGTATACTTACGGTATTGCTTTTATTTCACGCGTGTCCTTGTTGAAGGACGTAGCAAAAGGTGGGAGAATCTTTAGATGCGTTTTTGTTTTATTGTTGAAGAACAGTACCGCAGGGAGCCAATGCCCCTCGTCATTGCTGATCAACTGCTGCAATGGGGACACTCTGTTGACGTGTTAGAGCCCCAATCAATGGTGATCAGTTTAACCGAGATTATTGACTACGGCTATGATGCCTTTGTATTGAAAACCATAGCTGATGGTCCTGGGCTAAGTATTCTTGAAGCGGCAGAAGCGGTTGGAGTTCCAACAATTAACAGTTCTCGTGCCATCCGACTCGTGCGCGATAAAGCAGTGGCGTCTGCCTTTGCCCAGGCGCACGGCTTGCCTATTCCACCGACCTATTTTGTCGCGCACCCACGCCTCTTGAAACAAATTCCAGATGAGGATTACCCTATCATTGTCAAACCAAGCAATGGCAGTTCGTGTAAAGGTATTTATCGCCTGAACAGTCCCGCCGAATTGATAGACCTGGTCATCGCCGAGGCCAACGATAGCTTCTTCCTCGCCCAACGCTACGCGGAAAATACAGGCTTTGATATGAAACTCTATGTCACCGGGAAAGAGGTCTTTGCCGTCGCCAAAAAATCACCGCTGCACGACGAAGTCACCGAACGGGTGATTCCATTAACGCCGCAGATGCGTAAACTGGCCCTGGATGTCGGTAAGCTTTTCGGCCTGGACATTTATGGCCTGGACGTGGTCGAGACAGCACAAGGATTAGTCATCGTCGATATCAATGATTTTCCTAGCTTCGGTATGGTACCACGAGCTGTGGCGCGGGTCTCAGAATATATTCTCCATACCGCGAAAAGAGCTGAGATGCAGCGTACACATCGTATAAAACGCAGTATGCGCCGTCGCACCAGCACCATTGAACACAACGCACGAACGACTATTGAGAAAATGGAGCAGAGTACCTTACGCTCTGTCATGTAAAACTCTCTACATTCGCATATGCATATGGGCAAAGGAATAGATTCTTCGGCTACGGCCTCAGAATGACAATTGAAAATAAAAGGAGTCACGGTATGGATATTTGCCTTATTATGGACAATCCAGAAACGCCGCATCATCCAATTATCGGGAAGGCATTGCAAGAACTGGGTGCGATGCATACCGTCTCGCTACTTGATGTACGAGGGCTAAACGATGCTGAAGCCCTGCAATTGCTGCAAGAGAAGCCGCTTGCCACGCTCTATCTCCTCAAGTCCCATGCGCCCCAGGCACTGACCATCGCCAACTACCTTGAACAACAGGGCGTGCTGGTGGTCAATAGCTGGGCGTCATCGATGGCTTGCCAGGATCGCGTGCTCATGGCTCAGCGTATGCGCGAAGCACAACTACCTTGGCCCCCGACACAACATTTCCCCTCTCTGGCGCAATTGCTGGCACAGCAGTCACTGCTAGAAACGCTTCCCTTCCCACTGATCATCAAAAGTTACTACAGTCATCGTGGCGATCTGGTGGTCAAGATAGATACCCTGGAGCAATTGCAGGCTCTAGCCGCGCAATGGAGCCAGGAGCCAATCGTTCTCCAGGAGTTCGCGGAGAGCGATGGCTGGGATATCAAGATATGGGTCATCGACCAACAAGTGTTTGCCGCACGCAGACGTACACCTTTAGAAGCAGATGCCCCCAAAGAAGACATTCCCCTGACAGCCAACGAAATGCCTGCTGATTGGCTACGTATTGCGCGCGAGATAGGGCGCGTTTTCAATATGCATCTCTATGGCGTTGATTTGTTAGTGACCGCGCAGGGACCAATCATTGTCGATGTCAACGGCTTCCCTGGTTTTCGCGGCGTCCCTGGTGCTGCGTCCGCCCTGGTAGAGCTGATACAACGCCTGATTACCGAAAGACAGGTGATTGCATGAACACACAAGCAAATGACGGCAATGTCTCCATCATGGACCTTCCTGCTATTATCAGTCTCCTCTGTGAACGAGCTAGCTATCCCCTTTTGCCGGAGGCCAACGGAACGATCAACCTGTTTGTGCGCTACCTGCGTCGCAAAGCCGAGCGTGGCCTCGCAGTGATCTATAGCGTTGATGATGTATCGCTACCAGGACAGGCCTCTGCCCACAAAGCGCACGCAAAGAATCCCAAGCGCTCAGTCAGTTTGACATTGGATGAACAAGCACTGGACGGAGCGCGCATTCGTTTTAGCGCAAGCCAGGCGCAACAAGCACCTCTGCGGGTAAAGGCATCGGGCGTACTGAATGCAGATGAGCTAGGACTTTCGTTGCAAACATTCCCTGCCGACGACCACCTCCCTATGCTCACGGCAAGTTGCGATACAACACCACACGGCCCGCTTTTCCAGGCATTAGAAGCGGCGGCCCAGACAGTATTAGGAAGTACTGCTTGGCACGTAAGTACAGCAGAGGCCATACCCGTGCGTTATAAGCCAGCAAATCGCTGCGTCATCCGCTATAACCTCACTGTTGAACAAGCTGAACCAGCCACACAGCGCACATTGGCTATCTTCGGCAAGGTCTACGCCAACCCTGAACAAGCGCGGTCCGTCTACGCACTGACCCGAAAACTCTACGACGAGCAAGGAGAAGATACTACCTCCAAGCCCATGCTGCCACGTTCACTTGGTATTAGCGATGAGCTTGGCCTGACCTTCAACGAAGCAGTGATGCCGACAACAGAAGGTGAGACACTGCGCACTGGCAATCAGGCTCTCCAGCCACACGTAGAGCAGGATCGCGCTGGAAACATTACGCGCATTGTAATTCCCCGCGAAGAATTGCAGCTCACAGCACAAGCCTTAGCGCGTTTGCACAATAGTGCTGTGCGTCCGCAGCAGGAAACGCCACGCAGTGGGGCGAAAGAGGCCAAACGTGCCCGCGAACGAGCTGCACTTATCGCCGCCCGCAATCCTACACAGGCCGCTGAGGTACAGCAACTCGCACAAGAACTTGCCTCGAAACTGGAGACATTGCAGCCTGATAGCTATCGACCGGCCCATGGCGGCTTTAAGGCTAGCCAGTTGCTCTTTCACAGCCACGAGGTGTTTGTCGTCGATTTTGATGGCTTCTGCCGCGCTGATGCCGCGCTCGACGTTGGGTACTTTCTGGCTTACCTACGTCCCAGTGGCCTGTGGTATCAACGTCCAGGTATGCGTCAATGGTTTACAGAAGCGGCGGAAGTATT
Organism: Ktedonobacterales bacterium; assembly: GCA_038209195.1. GTDB lineage: Bacteria > Chloroflexota > Ktedonobacteria > Ktedonobacterales > Ktedonobacteraceae > JBBQXY01. The sequence continues at coordinate 76,830 of JBBQXY010000002.1, forward strand.
TCTGCACACGTATCAACAAGCTATGCGCAATTATCATGCTTCGGAAGAAACTGTGACCGGCATCGTGGAACGTACACGACTCTACGAAGCAGCTTTGCTCTTTAAGATTGCCACACGGCGTGTCAATCGTCTCAATAGTCCACGTCCACGAGAACTGGCGGCTATGTTGCAAGAAATCGCGCTGTGTTTGTCACAGTCGTGAGGAGAAGGTATTATGATCTCTTTCCTTTTTCGCAATTTAAAGGGCTATCGTTTTCTGATCGTTCTCGCTATCGCCATGACTTTCGCGGAGGTGGGGGCCAGTATTCTATTGGCCTTCCCCCTCAAGTTTATTATCGATAAGATCACTAATCATAGTGACCCTCACTTTCTCTTTCTCAATGGCTTTCTCGACGGATTAATTACTTCCCTTGATCACTTTGGCACACGAGAGAGACTTCACAACGGAGAAGTCCACACACTGGTGGGGGTAATCATTTTCTCCGCCGCTATGCTCATTGTGCTGGGAGGATTGAGCGCGATACTTTCCTACTTTCAACTCTTCCTGGCCTCATATATCGGACAAAACTTGACCGCACGGCTACGCAAACAACTCTTCTCACACTTGGAACGCCTTTCGCTCGATTGGCACGGTAAGCAAAAGAAAGGCGACCTCGTACAACGCGTTACGGGTAACATTACCGATATCGAAAAGCTTGTCACCGATGGCCTGGTCGATTTGCTGGCTGGCGTTTTAACTATCATTGGCGTCACTATCGCCATGATTTTAAACAACGTGCAGTTTACCATTCTCTCCATAGTCATTGTGCCAGCACTCTTCGCGGTCGTGTTGGGTTACACGAAAGGCATCAAATCAGCCTCAAAACAAGCTTCTAAAGCAGCAGGAGAGGTTGCCAATGTCGCGACAGAGGATATTGGATCAATTACTGTCCTCAAAGCCTTTACGCTTGAGGAACGCGAAGATATTCGTTTTAAAAAATATGTCGGCAAGAATCGTGATGCTGGACTACAGGCTGGCGGCTTGCAAGCACAATTTACCCCGATTGTAGCCATTCTGGTCTCTCTAGGAACCGCCATCATCATTGGTGTCGGTGCCTATGTTGCGGGAGGCAATACCTTTTCCTTCGGTCCCCTTATTATTGTGCAAAATACGGTAACGATTGGTACCCTGACTGTCTTCCTAGCCTTACTGGGGCAATTCTATCAGCCGATGCGCGATATCTCGAAATTGACCAACGTGTACAACAGTGCTGCCTCTGGTGCCGAGCGCATTCAGGAAGTGCTAAACCAGGCTCCTGAGGTGATGGATAGGCTAGAGCCTTACAATGGGCCAGAACAGTTTCGCGGTACTATCACGTATGAAAACGTCATCTTTGGTTATTCGAAAGAGAGTGAGCCCATTTTAAAAGGCATTAACCTGCATATTCCTGCTGGTCGCAAAGTTGCCTTGGTGGGCCTCTCTGGCGGCGGTAAAACAACGTTAGTAAAGCTCATTCCGCGCTTCTACGAAATCCAGCAAGGTACCGTCAAAATTGATGGGTACGATAATCGTGCGATCCCCCTAGCGTTACTGCGCAAGAACGTAAGCCATGTGCTGCAAGATTCCGTGCTCTTCGAGGGTACCGTCCGCGAAAATATCGCCCTGGGGAGGCCAGGGGCAACCTTTAACGAAGTCGTTGAAGCCGCGAAAAAAGCCAATATTCACGAAACGATTGGAATGTTACCGGAAGGCTACAATACGCCTGTACGCGAGCAGGGTAAGAATTTTTCAGGAGGGCAACGCCAACGCTTGGCAATTGCACGAGCCATCCTGCGTGATGCCCCCATCTTGATCCTGGACGAGCCAACCGCCAGCTTGGATGTCGAGTCTGAGGCCGAGGTCATGCATGCCATTGATAAACTCGTCGTTGGACGCACCGTGCTCATGATCTCCCACCGTTTAAGTACCCTGGGCAATGTAGATGAGATCATCGTCCTCAAAGGTGGACGCATTGTTGAGCAAGGTACGTTCAATGCCCTGAAACGACAAGGCGGTGTCTTCGCTAGTCTATTGGAAGAGCAGAATCGCTATAATGCTGAGCAGGCCGGTAGTAAGTCTATTCTGCGCTCAGCCTTTACGCCACTAGAACTGGCAAATCATCAAGCTCACGTTACGCCAGCACTTCGCGTCCCGCCTGAGCCTTCGCCCATACCTGTCGCAATTCAACCACAAGTACAACCTGTCAGGACGCCTACACCGCCAGTTACACCATTTCCGCAAACGCAACCTGTCGGCAATATACAGTCAATACAGCCAATGCAGCAACGGCAGCAGAACTCGCCACAATCTGCTCCTTTCCCCAAAGCACGTGTGTTGATCGAGTTAGATGGCAAAATCATTGGTGAGCGCGTGTTAAACAAACCTCTACTGACCATTGGACGCCTCTCAAGCAACGATGTGCAAGTGCCTTCACAACGGGTCTCGCGTCTACATGCCAAGATTCGCGGCGAGAACGGCTCCTGGCTGATCGAGGATGCGGAAAGTGCCAATGGGCTACTCTACCGGGGAAATCGAGTAGAGCGTCTTGTCCTGAGCGATGGCGACAAGGTCTACGTCGCGCCAACAGCCATTCTACATTACAACGTGATTGCGTAATGGTTGAGGACGGACCGAGGCTTCATCACAGCATGGAAGGGTTGAGGGCTGCGCTGCCATATGGCAGCGCAGCCCTCAACCCTTCCATGCATCGCGTGTCACTCTAGCGGCAACTATCCCCGTTTCATATTGCTGAAGCGTCTGAATTAGTAGTACGATAGGTCAACGCAATACTACCAAACTGGCAAGGATTGTAGCAGTATGCACAGCAAAAACGCAGAGTTTCCCATAGAACCTACAGCGACGCCAACACCCAAGAAAGAGCTGCAAACATTTCGCGCTCTACGGCATCGTGACTTCAGCATTTTATGGGTAAGTCTAATTGTCTCCTCCATTGGGACGTGGATGCAGATTGTGGCGCAGAGCCTCCTTGTGCTCAAAATCACCCATAATTCGGCTTTGGCGCTGGGTACCGTTTCCCTGGCGCAGGCCATTTCATTCTTTCTCTTCGCATTAGTAGGAGGTAGCCTCGCCGATCGCATAGATAAACGCCGCCTGTTGTTCTTCACACAAAGTCTGTCAATGATTCTGGCCTTCGTGCTCGGTATCTTAACGATTATGGGCGTGATTCAAGTCTGGATGATTGTGATAATCGCGTTTTGCTCTGGCACGGTTTTAAGTTTCGACCAGCCGACGCGCTCTGCCCTCGTCCCCGTCCTGGTACCCAGAGAGGATTTGATGAACGCCATCTCACTGCAATCCATTGTTTTCAATGGTTCGGCGGTCGTCGGTCCGGCATTGGGTGGTATTACCATTGGCCTGATTGGCTACGCGGGTAATTTCTTTCTCAATAGTGCCAGTTACCTCGCTGTGTTGATAGCCTTATTTTTCCTGCACGTTCCCAAAGAGGCAGCGGCTCTGAGTACGGAGAAACGGGGGCCGATGCTTGCGCAGATTCGAGCCTCCTTGGCGACGGTAGGGCGTGATGAAGCGTTACCCTGGATACTGTCTGGCTATGGAGCCTTACTCTTTTTCGGCCCATCGACCTCGCTCATTCTCCCCCTCTTCGCGCTACAAATCTTGCACCTGAATCCTTTTCAGGTTGGGTTATTATTCTCTGCCGCGGGACTCGGTACGATCATTGGCGCCTTAAGCATTGCCTCGCTCGGTGATTTCCGCAACAAAGGCTGGCTCCTCCTCATCTCATTCCTGGTCTGGGCATTCGCGTTGCTATTGTTTGCTCTCAGCCATGCGCTCTGGCTCTCTATGCTAGCGTTGCTACTCTTTGGTCTCGCCCAGAATGGCGTTGGCGCAACCACTATTACATTGATGCAGACGCGAGTGCCGCCCCAGATGCGCGGTCGTGTCATGAGCCTGAACACGCTCTTTATTATGGGTATCCGCCCCTTGGGCGATTTCCCGGCAGGCGCATTAATTGGGCTGATTGGTGGCCCTTTTACTGTGGTTATCAGCGCGGCGATTGTCGGGGGGTACACGCTCTTTTTGCTGCTGGCACGTCCGGTGATACGGAACTTGTGATAGGGAAGAGCTATTGCAAATCCTCCTCCCCTATGCTACCATCGTCTTACTTCGTTCAGTTAGCAGAAAGAGATTAGTATGGTACGCTTCCGCAGTGATTGGTTGTTATGGGCTGTTTTTGCCATTGCCTTGGTTCTGGTAGCCTATAACATGATAACGGGACAAAAGCCAAGCTCAACGTTGATCATGATACAACTGCTAGGTTTAGGCTGTGGTTTGATTGCTATGATGCGTCGCCGTGCCAGGAAACGGTAGTCTGCTTGCCCCTTAAGCCAGGCCATGTTCTTTGAGCAGCTTCACGTATGCCTCTTCCAGGTGTTGATTCGCGACGAGCGCATCCACGCTAGCTTGCAAATCTTGGCGTGCCGGATGTCCAAGGCGTTGGTCCAGGGCGAGAGCCTGCACCCAGCATTCAAGTGCGCGTTGGTAGTGGTGCTGTATCTGACTCAATATACCCTGACGGCGTAGCACCGCGCAGCGCTCTGCTGGCGTATCGAGCTCGGCAGCAATTTTGAACGCGTCCCGATAGCAACGCTCCGCCTCCCCGAAGTGCTGTAGAACTCGAAATACATCGCCTAAGCCACGTAGAGCACGCCCCTCGATCTGATGCGCCTCTTGCTCCTGACCTATTACAAGGGCTTGTTCATAATATTCTTTCGCGGCAAGATGCTCCTCCTCGTCAAAGGAAATAGCCGCCAGAGAATTCATTACTCGCGCCTGATCAACGCGATCACCCAGGTTCGCGAAGATCGATTGCGCCTCTTCATAGTAGCCACGCGCATCCCCGTAATTGTGGCGTTCACGTGCAATATCGCCCATCGCTCGCAAAGCCCAACCTTCACCACGTGGAATATGCTGCTCGCGGAAGATAGCAATGGCATCGCTACAGATATGTTCCGCGCTATCGAGTTTCCCTTGATCCATATAGACCACGCTCTGGTCAGCCAGCACCCAGGCTTGACCAGCGCGCAAGCCCAGCGCGTTAAAGAGCCGCAGGGCCTCCTCATAATCAGCCAGCGCCTTACTATAGCTCCCCAACGCTTCATGAACCGTTCCCCGGTCGCGCAAGGCCGTGGCGCAACCTTCATCACTATGCAAGTTGCGAAACGTGGTGAGAGCCAGCTCAAAATGGCCTAAGGCATCGTAATACACACCATAGCCCCGACTGACTTCTCCAACTACTACCTGCATCCAGGCCTCACCTCTGGTATTGCCAACTTCCCGAAAGAGTTGTAAAGCTTCTTGGGCATACTGACCAGCTTGCTTGAAATGTCCCTCTTCCCGAAAGAGCATCGCCAGTTCGTAGAGTGCCCAACCAGCATCCACGCGTTCATTCATTTCACGATGCAACGCTACGCTGTGCGTGAGACACCCCACCGCGACGGCATATTGCCCCAACTGACGTAGTATTGCGCCCAGGCAACATTGTATCTGCCCCTCACCCGTTTTATCGCCAAGTCGCAGGGCATGGACTTCCGCACGTCGTAACATACTCATCAATGCCCGCCCATGGCCACGTCCTCCTAAAGCCCACGAGGCTTTCACCGCGAGTCGTACCGCCTCTTGCAAATCCTGCACCTCACCTGCGGCTTCCAAGTGCTCATACGCCACGAGCCATTCTTCCGCGCTGGGCTGAGGCTGACTATGGTAATACGCCGCGACGATACGATGCACGCGCCGCCGCTCATCTAACGGCAAGTAGGAGAGCGCAAAGTTGCGCACCTGGGCATGAATGACGTAGACGCGCCCATCAAACTGCATGAAGGATGCCTGCACCAATTCATCGCGAGCATCGCGCCAATGCTGCGCTAACTCTGTCGGTGCCACAGTACTGGCTTGCCGCGCTGAAGCTTGTCGCTGAACATCGGTACCGCTTGGCGCCGACTCCACATTCTCTCCCTCATGAGCAGTTGATACAGAAGCGGCAGAGGCAGCAGAGACATTAGAGGCAGTAGGGGCCACCAACATAACGATCTGTTCGCGGCTGAATGGTAAACGAAATGCCGCCAAGTACGAAAGTAGCAAGCGAGCCAGTGGGGTAAGACGTCGATAGGCTACATCGAGGACAGCCGTGATGCCTGCCAGTTGGGTATCGCGCAGTTCGTCACGCACTTCCTCCAATGAACGGGATGCGGCCTCTGGTGTATAGAGTCTACCGCCGATAGAGCGAGCGGTACCGAAGATCAATTCCGCGCCAAGCGGATAGCCATCGAGCAGGGTGCATATGTCACCGAGGATATCTTGTTGCCGCTTATCATCAAGGTGTATATGCTGATCCAATCCGCTCTCAGCCGCCAGATATGTAAAGAGTTTGAGCAGATCGGCATCTGCCATCTTGCCAACATGATATTCGTACCACCGATACTGCGCGCCATCACGAACGACGCCAGAAACAGGATTCGAGCGCGACGAGACCAGTACAACTACTTCTTGTGGCAACGAGCTAAGAAAATGATGCCACAGTTCTAGCTGTGAATGCTCTTTCACATCCTCGAAGCTATCCAAAAGCAACAGGCAAGGTAACTCCCGGCTTGCTCGTGAATGTAACACACTGAGAACGAGCTCCTGACGGTAGTTCAACTCATCGGCGTGGGCGGTACGCATCACCACATGTAATTGATGCGCAATATCGATTAGGGCCTCGTTGAACAGTTTCCCCTCCTGCAAGGAGAGGCCGATGACGCCGCCAGAGAACTTTTCGCGATTCCGCCGTACTGCTTCGTGGGCCAGCGTACTCTTACCTATACCAGCAGGACCAGTCAATACAATATGATGGGTGTCGAGGCGCAGTTTATTCTGCCCATTAGTGTTAGCTCCTTCGCCGTTGGCAGCCGCAGTGAGCAAAACATCCAGATCATGCAATTCCTGTTCACGTCCCACAAAGGTACGCGAAACCCCCAGGTGTGCTAAAGGGTGATCGTGCTGATCTTCGCCAGTATCTCGACCCGCTAACAGTGCCACAGGCCCTTCTTGTCCTTCAGCGACATGCCGATAGAGCACGGGAATGAACCATCCCTGATGATGATGCTTAGGCAACATAGCGTGACGCGCGCGGGATAAGCCCTCTTCCAGCGTGCGGCCTTGCGCCAATGCCTCGTAGAAATGAAACATAAAGGTGGGGCCGAGGTCATCCTGGAGCGAAAAAGGCATGGCTACCACGGCTGGTATCTGGGCCATCACCAGTGCCGTTGCCAGGGTCGCATCAAAGGCAATGCCGCGCTGTTGTCGGCGCGCATCCTCACCGCCGAACATTGCGGTATCGCAGGCGGAGAAAACAGCTAAACGCACATCGCTACTGATAAAAAGTTCACGCAACGATTGCGTGTCAATGTAGCGATTATTCCCTTCTTCATTACAGAAGCAGAGATAGGTCTGTGCCTTCACACGGTTGAGGGTGGTGCCGCACCTGCCACATTTGCGAGCGTCGGCCGCGTTTAAAGCCTCACAGATGCCATTTGGACAGAGACGACCATACGCGCCGTGTCCATCAAAGTGGATAGCATAACAAGGCAAAGACGTCTCTTGATCATCAAACACACCGGCCCCCCCACAATTGCTGAGGTAACCTACCAGATCATCAAATGTCACCTGCTCCAAGCGATCTAAAAAAATTTGTCCATTCTCAATCTGCTCTGCTAAGGCACGCCGCAACGCTTCATAACTGCGCTCTGTCTCCAACGCCACACAATCTCTCGGTGAGGCACTGATATACAGGAGCCGCATTGGTGGATGAACGGGCAGTTCACAACCCAGGAGAGGTTCACCGGGGCGTAAGAGGGCACGCGTCAGCGTAAAGATCCCCGCCGCCAGCAAAAAATGTTCGCCATTGTGTAGCAGTTCCCAGGGGTAGCGCACAAATTCATCGCACCCTTGCGCAAAACTGAAGGTAAGAGCTACGGTTCCACGTCGTCGCAGTGTGCGCTGAATAACGCCGCGCAGCATCGCCTGCACTGACTGTTCGGAGGGTTCACTTCGACTAGCACCCGGTGTTTCAGAACCACACAAAGCTAAAAAGAGCCGATAGCCAATTTCACGCAAGTCGGCATCGGTACTCTCCTGGCTATTGAGCTTCTTATGCAAGGTAGTAAGTTGTCTGGTGGAATAGGGAGGAACAAAATTTCCGCTTACAGTATGGCCCGACCAGTTCTCTTTCACTTGCAGCTCAAAATTACCATTGTCAAGACTGCGAAATAGTAGGTTTAATGTCTCTCCCATCTGCCTGACATCTCTCACATTCTGTTCACTATGGCCGTGTTAAAGAGGCTGTATGCGTACACCAGGTTGTTACTAATATATATCTGCGGCAAGTATAGCACAATTCTTGTGCTACACGAAATACGTTTTGCATACAAAAAGCTGTGTAGTACAAATCAATAATCGGTACTGCACAGCTCCGTACGAGCAAGATGCTACTATTCGCCCCAGATTAATTCGACTTTGCCGAAGCGCACGACATCGCCAACTGTGACGCCCGCCTCTTCGAGGGCTTTCGTGACACCCATCTTCCTGAGGGTCACTTGTAGCCGATCCATGCCCTCTTCACTCTCAATATCAGTCATACTGACGGCGCGCTCCACACGCTTCCCACGCACAATATAGATGTCCTTTTCTTTGCTTACGGTAAAGGCATCGTCTGGCTGTGGACGCAAGATAGTACCAGCCATGGCGGGATTAGCCTCTGCTTGCGCCGCCTCCTCTTGCCGTATCTCGTTTAAGCGTAGGGCGGTATATTGCATCAACTCGGCTGTCCCCTGGTGGGCGGCGGCTGAAATGGCAAAGACGGTGTAGCCAGCCGCTTCGGCCTTTGCTTTCAAAGCGGGCCAGCGTTCCTGGGCTTCCTGCAAGTCCATTTTGTTGAAGACCACGATTTGTGGTCGATGAGCCAGTTGCTCATCGTAGCCACGCAATTCCTGGTTGATAGTCAAGAAATCTTGCCAGGGGTCGCGCTCAAATGATGCGCCATCGAGCATGTGAATGAGCAAACGTGTCCGACGTACATGGCGCAGAAATTCATGGCCCAGACCGACGCCTTGCGCGGCCCCTTCTATCAAACCAGGAATATCGGCCAACACAAAGCCGTACTCGTCGCCGCTGGCAACCTGACCAACAGCGACCACGCCAAGGTTGGGTGTTAGTGTGGTAAACGGATAGTCAGCGATTTTGGGATGGGCGGCTGTCACCACGGAAAGCAACGTCGATTTACCCGCGTTGGGGTAGCCCACCAAGCCAACATCCGCGATCAAGCGCAGCTCAAGGAGTATCCAGTGTTCCTCCCCCGGTTCACCCTTCTGGGCCTCATGTGGAGCTTGATGAGTAGAGGTCGCAAAATGAGTATTGCCCAGACCGCCACGCCCGCCACGTGCGACCATCACCTGCTGCCCCTCCTCGACCAGGTCGGCGATGATTTCATTCGTATCCGCATCGCGGACAATGGTGCCACATGGCACCGCCAGGATGACATCATCACCCTTGGCTCCATGCATTTTCTGTCGTAGCCCGTCGCCACCAGAATTTGCTTTAAAATGATGACGGTAGCGGTAATCAATAAGTGTGTTCAGATTCGTCGTTGCTTGCAGGTAGACGCTACCACCTCTACCACCATCACCGCCATCGGGGCCGCCCAAAGGGGCAAATGGTTCGCGACGGAAGTGGCGGGAGCCGTTGCCTCCATCGCCCGCCTTCACAAATACCTTGGTATGATCATAAAACATGCTGTGCCTATCCTAACGCAGTACAGTATCCTGCTAATGTCTCGTTTTCTTTTCGGTGCAAACGAGTATACCATATTGACCGCTATGGCGCTACTCAAATTCAAAACGTGATCCCCAAGAGCGCATTGAGTAGCCACACCACAACCAGCACGGTCACCGTGACAGTCGTAATCCAGGAGAGGATATTTAAGCCCAGCTTATTGACGTGACGCCCCATTAAGCGGCGATTGTTGACCAGCAGAATGACAAAAACCAGTAAAATCGGCATCATTGCAGCATTCACATCTTGTAGTATCACAAGCACTTGAATAAATGGCAAGCCTGGTATCAATGCGACAATGACGCCCAGCACGATGAGTCCTGTAAAAAGAGACTGGAAAACAGGTGCTTCCCGAAAGCTACGTGAAACTCCCCGCTCAAAGCCAAAAGCTTCGCAAATACCGTAAGCCGTGGTAAGCGGTAAAACAGCACCAGCCAGCAACGATGCACCGAAAAGGCCAAGCCCAAACAACAACGACGCATATTGACCTGCAAAGGCACGAAGCGCGTAGGCAGCATCACTGGCAGTGGCAATCGTTTGATGCGCGATGAAGAGCGTTGCACCTGTCGCGCTAATCATAAAGGCTGAGATAACATTGGAAAAAATGGTGCTACTGTAGACATCCACCTGCTCGAAAACGTACTCGTTGGTCTGTATACCCTTATCCGCGACGGCTGACTGAATGTAGAAGAGCATATACGGGCTGAGTGTTGTACCTACCAGTGCCGCAGTCGTAGGCCAATAGTTGGCATCGATATTAAAATGGGGCAAAATAGTTTCCTGCCCAACGAGCGACCAATTGGGATGAGCCGCAAAAGCCGCCGGAATGTAGGCCAGAAACCCTAGCGAAATAATGAGAAAAAACTTTTTCTACGCGCCGATACGTTCCTCTCGTTACAAGCCACCACAGCGCAATACCCGAAAGTGGCACAATCAGGTAAATCAGTGGCGTATGTGGATCGTTTGCAAGCACCTGGACACTGGCGGCAACACCAATAAATTCTGAAATCGTTACCCCAATATTGGCAATGAGTAGCGTCAGCATGGCAACGACTGTCCAACGGACGCCGAATTGTTCACGTATCAAATCTGCCAGCCCTTTGCCTGTCACCGTCCCTAAACGCGCACACATTTCCTGGGCCACAGCCACAAAAACTGCCGTGATCGCCAGTGCCCACAGCAGATTATAGCCATAACTGGCACCAGCGGAGGAATAGGTGGCAACCCCGCCAGCATCATTGCCTGCGTTGGCGGCAATAATGCCCGGCCCCAAGATGGCCAGGAGGCGAAAAACAGGTGAAAAGCGGCGTAAATGAAACCGGAAACGCGCTCGTTTTTTACCTCGCGAACGCTCCTTCACACCCGGCTTTGGTGATTTCGAATCGATAGTTCCCATGAGGATTGACCTCCTTGTCGGAGGCATATAAAAATGCTCCCATGACGAAGAGGGGGCTTAAAGCTGTTGCTCGCAATTCCCCCTCTGGTTGAGCTTTGGCACTGTAAGACGTAAGATAGCATGCATTGCTGCCCAGCCACTTTGGATCCCGCCTTATACCGACGATATCTGGCCTGATCATTGGCGTCTCTCGACGTTTCTGATCAGTGGCCTTGTTCATACAGCCGCCTCACGTGACGAGGTAAGATAGATACGTTCTAGGGACACTAGACGCCTTGCAGCGTTTTCATGTCATCAATCCGAGCGATAATTTCATCGCTCGCTACTACATATGTTAGCGTTCTCGCGACGAATAAATAAAGGGAGCAAGAACATCTTCATACGCAAAAAGTTCTTCCGCTTTAAAAAACCGTTGCACCTCTACTTCAGCCGTTTCTAACGAATCGGAAGCATGCACCAGGTTTGCCTGCACACTCATAGCCAGTTCACCACGAATCGTGCCAGGACTGGCCTCACGAGCTTTTGTAATACCACACAGCAGGCGCACGGTATTCACACAATCAACACCCTCCCACACGCAAGCGATGATCGGCGTACTGCGCATAAACGTCTTGATCTCTACAAAAAAGTCGCGCCCAACGAGATGGCTATAGTGTTCATCCAGCAGTTCGTCGCTCAACGCGATCATTTTTATGCCCACAAGCTTCAGCCCTTTGAGTTCGAGCCGCTTGATAATTTCACCTATCAGGTCCCTTTGCACGGCATCAGGTTTGATAAGCACTAAAGTACGTTCCATCGGTAATATTTCCCTCTCTTTATTCGTCTGGTACATCCTGACCAGACTCCAATGCCCTTATTATAAGCAAGAGAGAGCGGATGTCAAGCGAATTATCCAACAGCATTTCACCGAATGAATAAGATCTTTCATGAGAGCTGCTGTAGATACAGGTTCACACTTGCCACATTTGTATAATGTCCTCAGACAGAGTGATAGCTATTCTTTGTGAACAGGTGATGTGGTAAGGGAGGGTAAGATGAATGTGAGAAAAGCACTGTACTTCGGTTATCATCGCTTAATTGGGAGTTCCTTCCCTGCGATTTATGAAGACCTGGTAAGAGAGGATCATCAGCGTGCAACGACAGTCAATACAAACACAACAAAGCAACTCTTGGTAGAGTTACTAGCCCATTGTCAACGAGCAGTACCCTATTATACCGCGCTCATGCAGGAGGTAGGAGAGAGCTTCGAAAGTGATCCCGAAGCATATCTTGTCCATCTCCCCATTTTAACCAAAGGGAAGATTCGTGAGCATTTCGAGCAACTCAAATCTCTCGACCTAGGCCAGCGCAAATGGTTCACCAATGCTTCCGGTGGATCGACCGGAGAACCAGTACAGGTGATACAGGATAGTGATTCTCGGGATCGAGGTAGTGCGTTACAGCAATTCTATTCAACATGGGCGGGCTTGGCAATAGGTGGCTCTGAAGTGTACATTTGGGGATCAGAGAGAGATATTCTAGGAGGTAGCCTGGCGGCAAAAATAAAAATGTCGGTCTGTAACAAACTTTTGCGCAGAACCTTTCTCAATGCATTTCGCATGACTCCAGTGAAAATGCGACGGTACATTCACCGCCTCAACTTATTGTCGCCTATGCTTTCGCCCTCTATGAACTCGCACGGTTTGCCGAGCGAGAGAAGCTTTCTATTCGTCCACAATCCGCCATCATAACGTCTGCGGGACAACTCTATCCCTTCATGCGTGAGACGATTGAAAGTGTCTTCGGATGCAAGGTTTTCAATCGTTATAGTTCAAGAGAGCTAGCTGACATTGCAGGTGAGTGCTCAGCTCATCGCGGTTGGCATGTCTTTCCAAGGGGCTGCTATGTCGAAATTGTTGATGATGCCGGTCACCGCCTACCAGCAGGTACTGAGGGAAATATTGCCATCACTAGCCTGAGCAATTTTGCGATGCCATTGGTTCGGTATCAGTTAGGCGATCGTGGCTCTCTCTCTGCCACTTCGAATTGTTCTTGCGGTAGACAAGGGCAGCTTTTGGAGACAATCTCCGGTAGGAATACTGATGCCTTCATGTTGAAAGATGGTACATATGTAGATGGTGAGTACTTCACACATATTGTGTATTTTAGAAATTGGGTGGAGAAGTTTCAGGTTATTCAAAAGAGCTACTCTTCAGTGCTCTTCAAAATCAAGCAATCTCATTCTGATTATGCGCCAGAAGAGTTAACCGAGATCATTAGCCAAACACAAGCCGTATTGGGCAAAGATTGTCTCGCCGAATTCGAGTTTGTAGACACTATTCCTAACCTTTCATCGGGAAAGTATCGCTTTACGATATCAGAAATACCAAGTGAACACTTCACTGCGTCTCTACAACCTTTCCGATAAGGCACGAATATACCTGTCAGCAGAGAGCAACACGGCGTTTTTCGCATCTTGTGCGATGACGCTCTCGAAGCGCATGCCGTAGAGACGCTCAAAATTGTAGGGCATGATGGCAGCGCGCATGCGACGAATCTCCGACGCAGGGAGTGGTATAAGGTTTGGATAGCTGTACATAAAGCTCACCCAACGGCGATCAGATAAAGTGGACCCATATGTCAACACACTGAGAAAGGCAGTTCTAAGAGCTACTCTCCTCCTGTTCCTTGTTCAAAACTCATGCTTTCCTACTGGTAGTGAGAACGGTTTCTGAAAATACACCTCTGCTGGTGTTTGATACTCCAATGATTGATGGAGCCGCTTCTGATTATAAAACTCGAAGTAGTTTTGTAGTTGGGAGCGGGCCTCTTTCGGCGAGGTATACTCATGCACATACACTTCTTCATATTTCACGGATCGCCACAACCGTTCGGTAAAGATATTATCTAATGCTCGTCCTTTCCCATCCATACTGATCTGCACCTTCGCGTCTCGCAGCAACGCACAGTACTGCGGACTGGTAAAATGACTTCCCTGATCACTATTCCAGATGAGTGGTACAGCTTGTGACAATGCTCGTTGCACAGCTG
>JBBQXY010000003.1:0-86104 GCA_038209195.1 Ktedonobacterales bacterium
TTGGAAATTGCTGACTCGCTGTATGGGCGCGTCTACTCCTGCCAGATGCGCGACAATGACCCACAGTACAAAGAGTATGTGGCCGAGGATGGCAAGAAGCTGCGGCAAGACTTGACAGACCATCGTATCAAGGTCAACGTCAAAAACGTCTCGGCTGGTGAACGCGAAATTGAGGACAAAGAGTCGGGACAAAAGCGCGTGATCTTGCAATTGGGCATGCCAACGTGAAAGAAGACTTTATCACTCGTGCCACCTTTGATGATGAGATGCCGCTTTCGAGCCTGACGGATGATGGCATGATGGACGGTCCAGAGAGTATCAAACGGCGATGGCGGCGTATCACGGGCCTCCCTTTTGGCAAGCGAGATGGGGCGGTCTCGGCCATCATTTACGACAAAACGCATGAGATTAAATATCAGTCCCCCACCAAGAAATGGTTTCATGACCTCTGGCTCTCCAAGACCGATGCCAATGGCTGGCCATTATGGGACGGGAAAGCCCCGGTCATGCGGGTTGAAGTCCGTTTCAAGCGGAAGGCCATAGCTGAGGGTGGCATTGAGCAAGCCTATGAACTCTTAGACCGTCTGCCTGCGATGTGGTCGTATGCCGTGGGGCATGCTGGCGGTGGTGATGACGGTTTGCCCGATGGCTGGCTGCGCTATGTGGTTCCCTCGGCTGATCTCAATCGCTCCCGTTGGCCTGTACATCCTGACTGGCACATGGTACAAAACGCGTTCCAGCCAGGAGAAGAAGAACCGTTACCAGAGTCGCGTTATGAACGCACAGAGCGTGAACGGGAAGAACTGTTACAGCAAGTCGATGAAGAGTTAGCGGCGCGTCCGTTCCGCTCCTCTGACCGTTCGCTCTTGCCTGTGGTCAAGACACCTGCGGCTGCTTCCTCGGCTCCTGCGGAACCTGCACCGAAGCTTGATCTCGGCCCCTTCATTCGGGAACGCAAGCGGCAAGTGAACTTTGAACGGGCGTTTGCGGCCTTTGCGGGATGGACTTCGACGGTGGAAGCATGGCGCGAGGGCAAGGGGGAAACCGATATAGACACTGACATCTCTGATACCATTCACTTCATTTACCAGAACGTACAAACCTACCTTGAAACCAAAAAGAAGAAAACCAAAAAAGATTTTGCGGACATTGTTCACGAAAAGCGCGTCTTGTATCGTCTGGAAACAGCTATTATACCTTAGAAAGAGGTGCCATGATGACTGATCTTGAGTTAGCTTTGTGGTCACTTTCTGCTGAAGAGCGAGACATGTTGAAACGATATGCTTTGTGCTATTGCTGTGAATATGGTAACAATCACGCACAATTGGAAAGAGTATATTCATACGATAGTGAAATGAAGTTAGAACTTAACTCTTCTTATGCTCACTTACCTCAGACTGAACAAACTGTGATATTCTCTAAAGAAGTAGAAACTTTAGCGAGTTAGGATTTTTATTAGTTCAGTGAGGATATATGATACTTCTGCATAATTCATTACATACTGATAAGTTGCGTTGGCTGTTCTGGCTGCGCTGGAAGACGTTTATTCGCAGCTTTACGCGTGGCTCAGGGCGGGTCAGCCGCATCATCGGCACGATTGCGCTCTTGCTGTTCGGCGTGCCTTTTGCAGGTGCCATTGGCGTAGGCAGCTACTTTGCGTATCGGAAATTGCCGTCGCCCGCAAACACCGAGATACTGTTTCTTGTATTGACGGGCGTGTATCTGATCTGGCTTATGCTACCGCTGCTGGAATATTCCGTCAATGAGGGGCTTGATCTCTCGAAGCTGGCCCTGTTTCCGTTGACACGCGCTGAACTAATGCTTAGCTTGATCTTTTCTACGCTATTGGATATTCCCACAATTGGATTATTCATTCTGTTTGGGGCCGTGGTCGTGGGCTGGTCAACTTCGCTGCCTCTGGGGTTGATGGCGTTTCTCACCATGCTGGTTTTTTACGTGCAGGTGGTGGCGGTAAGCCAGTTGGTGCTGGCATTGCTGATGCGCGTGCTGCAAAGTCGCCGCTTTCGTGATGTGAGCATTATTATTATCGCGCTCTTTTCATCGTCGTGCTACCTGATTCAGCAGGTGGTACTGCGCGGTCTGAAGGCATCAAATATTGTTAGTGGGCTGATGCATGAGAGTATATCGCCGTATTTGCAATGGCTGCCGCCTGGCATGGCGGCTCGTGCCATTCAGCAGGCGTATGTGGGCCACTGGGGGATGAGTTTTGCCTGGCTATTGGCTCTGGCCGCGATCAGTGTTGTCTTGCTCTTCCTGTGGCAACAGATTGTGGAGCGTGGGTTGACTGCTGCGAGCAGTGAGGGCAGTGTCCGTGTGCGGCGGCGCAAAGAGACTGCTGTCAATAATGATGCGGTTGGTGTACAAATAGCGGCATCTGGTGTAACGAATGGCTGGTGGGCACGGTTCTTAGCCTCGCAAGCGTTTACCATCGCGGTCAAAGATATGAAATACTTGCGGCGTGATCCACAATTGCAGGCTGCGCTGGTCTCCTCGATTACCTCAATTCTGATACTGATTATCGTAACTGTGGTGAATACAGGAAATGACTTTCGCGGCTTTCTTGGCAACTGGTTGGTGTTGGCGGCTCCAGCGTTCATCTTTTTCTCGCTGTACACCTTCTCCTACAACGTATTGGGTTTGGAGCGGCAAAGCCTGACGACGCTGTTCTTGTTTCCCATTGAGCCAAAGCAACTGCTGTGGGGAAAGAATATAGTGACTTTTGTGCTTGGCGTGCTGGAGATGTGCTTGATGGTGTTGTTAGCGGCCTTTGTGACGCATGCCTGGGAGCTTGTTCTGCCCGCGTTGGCGGTGGGACTGGCTGGTATCGGTGTGGTGCTTGGTTGTGGTAACATCACCTCGGTTTTCTTTCCGCAGCGCATGCGGCAGTCCCGCCGTGGTATGCAGATGGGGGCGAACCAGTCAAGTGAAGGTGGTTTCCTGCGTGCTATTATGTCGATTGCGGCTCTATTAGTAATGGTGGTCATCTTGTTGCCTGTGATTATGGCTCTGGCCGTGCCCGTCTTTTTCCATGTGCAGTGGGTATGGGCGTTTTCCATTCCGCTCTCCCTCGTTTATGGCGGTGCCTTTTATTATGTGGTGACCGCGCTAGTTGCCCCACGCATTTTCGATAAGGTGCCAGAAATTCTCGCGGTCGTGGCCCGCGAAGCCTGATATCACAATTTCATGAGAACAATCGCGTGTTGGTTGTTTTTTCTTGCCCATGATGCTACAGTTTAAACAGTGTATAGCGGAGGGAGCCAATACATTGTTGCTACGCCAGTTTAAGCAGGCCCAGCCAACGCTTTTGCTGGCAATCCTACTCGGGGCTTTAGGAGCTGTTGCGACTATTATGCAGATGGCTCTGCTTAGTAGGATTGTCAGTCGCGTCTTTTTAATTCATGCTGATCTTGCTCAGGTCGAACTACTACTCTTTCTTTTATTTGGCACCATCGTTGTGCGGGCTGGGTCTCTGTGGGGCCGCGAAATAGCCGCGCAACGAGGGGCGATTCGTGTCAAATCCCACCTGCGTGAGCGCTTATTTGCACACCTGTTACGGTTGGGGCCTGCTTATAGCAGGCATGAGAGAACGGGTGAGCTGGTTACGACGGTCAGTGAGGGCATTGAAACACTTGATGCCTATATCAGCCGCTACATCCCGCAAATGGCTTTGAGTGTGCTTGTGCCGCTCTTGATTCTCTGTGTGCTCTTTCCCCTAGACTGGTCTAGTGCGCTCTTACTGTTCGTTACTGGTCCAATTATTCCTCTTTTAATGGTGCTGGTCGGGACCTATGCCGAAAAACATATGCAGCATCAGTGGCTCACTCTGGCGCGTATCAGTGCCTATTTTCTGGATAGCGTGCAAGGATTGACGACGCTGAAGCTTTTTGGGCGTACTGCTCAAGAGCATGAGCGGATTGCCCATTTCAGCGATCTCTTTCGTGAGAGAACGATGAAGACGCTGCGTGTGGCCTTTTTATCTGGTATGGTGCTCGAATTTCTGTCTGCGGCGGCGATTGGCTTAGTTGCGGTCACGCTTGGCATCCGACTTTTGAATGGCAACGTCACGTTTGAGCAGGCGTTGTTTGTGCTCCTGCTGGCACCAGAATTCTATCGCCCGTTGCGTGAGCTT
Source organism: Ktedonobacterales bacterium (assembly GCA_038209195.1). GTDB lineage: Bacteria > Chloroflexota > Ktedonobacteria > Ktedonobacterales > Ktedonobacteraceae > JBBQXY01. Next base: position 4,151 of record JBBQXY010000003.1, read on the forward strand.
GGTGTCCAGCGCCATGCCGCACTGGAGGGCAAGGTAGCGACAAAGCGTATCTACGAGATTTTAGATACACCATTACCAGTACAAACAGGGAGCATATCCACCCCATCCGTTGCCGTTCCTGCTCGTCAATGTACGATTGAACTGACAAATGTTGCATATACCTATCCGGGCCAGAGTCAACCGGCGCTCAAAGGAGCTTCTTTGACCCTGGCAGCTGGCAGCTGTACGGCATTAATAGGCAGAAGCGGGGCGGGGAAGAGCACATTGGTCAACCTGCTGCTACGTTTTCTAGAGGCTCAGGATGGGACCATCACCGTAAACGGAATGGCCTTGACGGACCTCGCAGTTGAGACGTGGCGCGAGTATGTGGCACTGGTGCCGCAGCGTCCATACCTTTTCTATGGTAGTGTGCGTGAAAATATCCGCTTTGCGCGCCCAACTGCCAGTGAGCAGGAGGTTGAGCGGGCGGCCCAACTAGCCGGTGTGACGGAGTTTATGCAACAACTTCCGCAGGGATATGACACGCAAATAGGTGAGCAGGGTATGCGTCTCAGCGCGGGACAGGCGCAGCGGCTTGCGCTTGCTCGTGCCTTCCTCAAAGATGCGCCTGTGCTCATTCTTGATGAGCCAACTTCCAGCCTTGATCCTATTAGCGAGTCGTACATTAAAGATGCGCTGCTGCGCTTGACAGAGAATCGTACCGTGCTTGTAATTGCTCACAGGTACAATACGATTCAAGCGGTCGATCATATCGCCATTATGGAGGATGGACGGATAGTAGAGGTAGGTCGGCGAGAAGAGCTATTGCAGCATAGCCGTGTCTACGCTCATCTCATGGCCGGGCATCCTCTTATAGGTGCGAATACAGTGTATCCCCTCCCCGCCACGTCCGCCGCCCCCGCCCCTACGGAAAGCGGGGATATTAGGCATGAGCAAAGCGGGGGTATTGGGTACGTGCAAAGGGATGTCCCGGTGATGCCGTCATTGGTGTTTGGGCGGCTGTTGCGTTTGTTGGTGGCGTTTCGTTGGCAGGTGGCATTGGCGATTCTGCTGGGCTGTGCGACGGTGGCGAGTAATATTGGCTTGTTAAGTATGGCTGCATATTTGATAGCGGCAGCTGCCCTCGGTCCATTGTTGGTCACGCTTTCGATCCCGATTGCTATTGTGCGCTTTATGGGTGTGTCGCGTGCGACTGCACGTTATGCGGAACGCTTGCTCTCGCATAATGTCACCTTTCGGCTGTTAGCAAGATTGCGCGTAGTGGTGTATCAACGCCTGGAACCACTGGCACCCGGTCATCTCCTCAGGTATCGGAGCGGTGATATTCTTTCGCGCCTGGTCTCGGATGTTGATGAATTACAAAATATCTATCTCAGGGTGGTCTCACCAATTGTGGTGGCGGTGCTCATCGCTGCTTTGACGTTTGTCGTGTTTGCTCTCTTCAATCTTGGCTTGGCCTGGGTCGCGCTCACGTTTCTTGTGGTGGCTGGCTTAGGCGTTCCTGCCCTCACCTCAGCACTGGCTCGTCGCCTGGGCAAGCGGCAAGTTGCCGTACGGGCTACCTTGCGTGCTGGTATTGTCGATGGCGTGCAGGGAGTGCAAGACATCTTAGCGTGTGGGCAGGTACAAGATCAGCAGCAAAAGATTGCGCATCTCACTATGGTGCTGGGACAGATTCAACGGCGTATGGCTATGATTTCCGGTTTACAGCAATCCCTCAATGACTTTCTGATGAATGCGGCCCTCTTGACTATTCTGGTGCTGGCCATTCCACTTATTATGACGAAGGCGATCGGTGGCGTGTATCTTGCCTTTCTGACGTTGCTCATTCTGGCGAGTTTTGAAGCTGTGCAGCCACTAGGACAGGCATTTCAGTTCCTTGGCCACTCGTTGGCGGCGGCAAAGCGGCTCTTTGAAATTATTGATGCCCCACCAGCAGTTGTCGAGCCAACATCTCCACTTCCTATAATCAATACTAGTGGGCATGAACTGGTGTTTGAGCACGTCCATTTTCGTTATGCTGCTGGAGAAGACGAGGTGTTGCATGATATCAGTTTTCGGGTGCGAGCAGGCAGTAGGGTTGCGCTGGTCGGTGCGAGTGGATCGGGGAAGAGCACGCTGATCGGGCTGGCTTTGCGTTTCTGGGACCCTGCCAGCGGGACGGTGTGCTTAGATGGGCAAGATATGCGGGACTACGCGCTTGGCGATATCCATACGCTGATGAGTGTTGTCACGCAAGATACCTATTTGTTCAATAACACTATCCGTGGCAATCTGCGGATCGCGAAACCCGATGCGAGCGATGCTGAGATTATGCAAGCATTGGAGCAGGCACAACTCACGCCATTGATCGCACGATTACCGGAAGGGCTGGGGACATGGATAGGCGAGCAGGGATTACAGCTTTCAGGCGGCGAACGGCAACGGCTTGCTATTGCACGGGCACTGCTCAAAAACGCCCCCATCCTCTTGCTCGACGAGGCAACGGCCCACCTCGATCCGTTGACCGAGGGGGCATTGCTGGCTGCTCTCGATGTGCTCATGCAAGGGAGAACAACGCTGCTGGCAACCCATCGCTTGCTGGCGATGGAGAAGATGGATCAGATACTGGTGCTTGATGGCGGGTGCATCAAAGAGTATGGCACTCACGAGGAGTTGCTCAAGGCAGAGGGGATCTATAAGCAACTCTTCGACGTGCAACGTGGCATTTTGACACTTATTTAATGTGACTCCTCATTAGTGAAGATAACCGATAGGAGATGGACTATGGATATGTCAACCATCCTTTCGCGCTTACAGTTCGCTTTTACTGTGGCGTATCACTATCTTTTTCCGCAACTTACCATGGGATTGGCCCTACTGCTGCTGATTCTCAAGACGCTTTATTTGCTGCGCAGATCCTCATTCCGAGCCGCAACGAACTCTCGTGCGACCACCGGTCAGCGACTCAGTGAGGAAGATGTCGAGCGTTACAATGTCAGCGCACGCTTTTGGTCTAAAATATTTGCCATTACCTTTGTGGTGGGGGTGGTGACAGGCATTCCAATGGAGTTTCAATTTGGCACGAACTGGGCGCGTTTCTCCGTCTATGCTGGCGACATCATCGCGCAGACATTGGCGATGGAGGGTGCCTTTGCCTTTTTCATCGAATCGGCATTCCTCGGTATCTTTTTGTTTGGCGAAGAGAGATTTGGGCAGAGGATGCACTGGTTTTCGGCATTTATGGTATGGTTTGGTACCTGGGCTTCTGGTAGCTTCATCGTGGCCTCCAATGCCTGGATGCAACATCCCGTCGGTTATACAGTGGCCGCGAATGGACGCCTCCACATTGATAATTATTGGGCGGTGCTGCTCAACTCTTGGATTTTTCCGCAATATCTGCATACGATGAGCGGAGCCGTGCTGACCGGGGCGTTCTTTATGACCGGGCTAGGTGCCTACTACCTGCTGGTAAAACAACATGTCGATTATGGACGCATCTTTCTGACGATCGGTCTCACTGTGGGCTTTATTGCCAGCGTGATTCAGGTATACCCTAGTGGAGATTTGGAGGGGCAGCAGGTTTCACTGTATCAACCCTCTAAGTTAGCGGCGATGGAGGGGCTGTTTCAGACGGAACAGGGGGCAGGCATTGTGATTATTGGGCAACCTGACACGACACAGCAAAAACTCGATAATCCGATCATCGTGCCGAACATCCTGAGCTTTCTGACCTATCGCAGGTGGACCGCCGAGGTTAAAGGCATCAACGCGTTTCCCGTGGATCAGCGACCGGACCAGATAGAATTGCTTTACTATAGCTATCACATTATGGTAGGGCTGGGAACCATCTTTATGGCCATCACAGGTTTCTCGCTGCTTCTGCTGCTCTGGCGCAGGCGACTCTTCAATTATCGCTGGATGCTCTGGATTATCATGTTGGCAACGCCTTTTCCCTTCATTGCCAATATTGCTGGTTGGTTTACCACCGAACTCGGTCGGCAGCCGTGGATTGTCTTTGGTCTCTTGCACACGGTCCAGGGCTCGTCACCTACGATTTCGGTGGGGAATGTGCTCTTTACGCTCCTCGGTTTCATGGGTATCTACTTGTTGCTGGGCTTAATGTACGTCATTCTGGTCGTGACAGAAGCATTGCGTGGTCCTACCACAACAGAAGAATCACCGCAAACGGCAGAGGGATTACTCGATCAGATAGAGTTTCAGGCTGAATAAAGGGGAAAAGCATGCAAACGTTATGGTTTATTCTGGTTGCCGCTATGCTGAGTATGTATGTGCTACTGGATGGCTTCGATCTGGGTGCGGGTGCCATTCATCTTTTCGCCGCAAAAAATGATGAGGAGCGACGCTTGATTCTGAGGTCTATTGGCCCGGTCTGGGATGGCAACGAGGTATGGATTATTGCGGCTGGTGGCACGCTCTTTTTTAGCTTTCCCGTCCTGTATGCCTCCAGTTTTAGTGGCTTCTATCTGCCTTTGATCATTGTGCTCTGGCTGCTGATGGTTCGGGGCGTTTCGATTGAGTTGCGTTCGCGGTTCGCAAACACCGTATGGACAGCGTTTTGGGATGGCATGTTCTTTATCGGTAGTGCGCTGCTGGCGATCTTTTACGGCGCGGCATTAGGGAATGTGCTGCGGGGTGTGCCGTTAAATGCTAGCGGCTACTTTTTTGAGGCGTTATGGACCGATTTCAACCCGTTCAGTGCAAATCCTGGCATTCTCGATTGGTATACGATCCTGATTGGCTTACTTGCCCTGACAACCTTAACGGCTCACGGTGCTACGTATATTGCTGTCAAGACGCCAGATCCGCTGAGCACGCGTGCGCGGGGTATTGCTCGTGTATTTTGGCTGGCGACGGTCGTGCTGCTGATTTTGGGGACAATCGCCACCTGGCTTGTGCAGCCCCATATTAGTGCTAACTACTTCAGTCAACCCTGGGGCTTTATCTTCCCCTTGCTTGCGCTGGCGGGGCTTGCGATGATGGCGTACTACCACCGGATGCGACGTGATCTAGCCGCCTTTTTCTCTTCGTGCGCGTTTATCCTCGGCATGCTTGCCAGTGCCGCCTTTGGTCTCTATCCGCTGGTGTTGCCCGCTGTTGATCGCGTCGACAGCCTCACCATTCAGAATGCCTCTTCCTCCCAATATGGCCAGTCAGTGGGCCTCGTCTGGTGGATTATTGGCATGGTGCTTGCCAGTGTCTACTTTGTCCTGACCTACCGACTCTTCTGGGGCAAGGTGAGCCTTACTAGTGGTGAACATTATTAGAGATAGGGAGTCTACTAATTGGGACACATTGGCTACCCTGATTATTGATCCGCAGTAGTAGAAATTTTCTACCAAGATATGGTATACTAAAAGCAGCCAAACACAATAAGGTGATGGAGCTCACCTAGTTGAAGCGTTGCTTTGACAAAACCGCATTGCTGCTAATAGCTCCTGATGACGCCAGGGCGCGAAATCAGGAGCCTTTTTATGCCTCCTTCTGGCTTTTGCGCCCCTGTTTGCTCACACGTTAGATGGAGGAAAAGAGTATTGGACACCATTTGGTTCATCGCAGCAGTTTGGATGGCAGTTGCCTTGCTTGCCAGTCTCATCTCGATCCGCTTTGGCATCTCGGTCGCTCTGGTAGAAATTTGCTTAGGGGTGATTGCAGGCAACTATCTTGGCTTTCACACCACTCCCTGGATTGACTTTCTTGCAAGCTTCGGCTCGGTCTTGCTTACCTTTCTCGCGGGAGCTGAGATTGATCCTGTCTCCTTTCGTAAGCATCTTACGACCAGCCTTGCTTTGGGAAGCATTTCTTTTCTTTTCCCATTCGTGGCAGCGTTCGCCTTTGCCGCATTTGTGGTCCATTGGAACCTTCATGCTGCTGAGATTGCTGGCATCGCTCTTTCGACAACCTCAGTAGCGGTTGTGTATGCCGTAATGGTAGAGACGGGACTCAATGAGACAGAACTTGGCAAGCTTATCCTTGCAGCTTGCTTTGTTACTGACTTCGGTACAGTTCTGGCGTTAGGAGTGCTGTTTGCCAGTTTCAATCTCTGGCTGCTCGTGTTCCTTGTCGTGACGGTCGCTGTCTTGTGGAAATTGCCGTTGATTACACGCTGGGTCATTGGAACATGGGGAGGGCGTGTGAGCGAGGTGGAGGTGAAGTTTCTCTTCTTGATCCTCTTCGTGTTAGGTGCTCTGGCGACTACAGCCCAATCGGAAGCGGTCCTTCCCGCCTATCTAGTTGGCTTGATCGTTGCTGGCGTCTTCGTGCGTGATCGGGTCCTGGTATTCCGCATTTGTAGTCTTGCCTTTGCCTTGCTCACGCCGTTCTTTTTCATTAAAGCGGGAACGCTGGTTTCTGTTCCTGCCTTGCTTGCAGGGATTGGACTTATTGTAGTGCTGCTTGCCATCAAGGTAAGTGCGAAATTCCTGGGGGTCTGGCCGCTCACCCGACTGTTCCGGCTGAAGCCACGTGAGGGAAACTACACAACACTGCTTATGTCCACGGGACTCACTTTCGGCAGCATCTCCGCGCTCTATGGTCTAACACATGGGATTATTAATCAGAGCCAATATACTGTTCTTGTGACTGTGGTCATCGGTTCGGCGGTTATCCCGACCTTCATTGCTCAGAAGTGGTTTTTACCCAAGCAGCAACCGATGCTGACCGCGGAGAGAACGACTGAGGTGAATGTTCGTGCCGAGGAAGATGCGGTTCTCAGCGTGCCGCAGGAAACGGAGCCGCAAATATGAAGTGTTACTTTTGCTTCAATGCATCACCAACCATGACCAATTTTGCATGTGCTCTCTGTCAACGATGTGGTGCCGCCATCTGTGAACGCCATCTCATCTCGTTGCTTGCTCCTGCCGGGATGGCGGGAGGGCAGAGATATACGTTGGTCTGCTCTCAATGCAGCACCGCTCCCTCTCCTCGCGGAGAATACTCACGACCGAGGGGTTGCACGCAAGACTCATCTCATCGAGAAGGCTTCGTTTGGTGGTTCTGGTTTGCTCACAAAAAGCGAGCGGAAAGACTTCCTGCACCTTCAACCGTGGTTGCTGCGGTTGAGCAGTTTCTCAAAGAGCGACGAGAACACTAAGGGAGAACGATATGAAATAAATTGTGAGAGAAGCTCATCCTCTCACAATTTATTTTTTGTTGGCAGCTTTGGAGTAGCGTCTGAAGAGGATGATGGGCACGATGAAGAGGGCGATGACAAAGATGTAGGCGGCGATGTTGAGAACGGTGCCGTAGATATTCGCTTGCTGCGGTGTTGTGCCGAGGACGGGCGGATAGAGGCCCGTGATGACGAAACGCGGATTGCCCCCGATGGAGAAGCTGTTGACAACCTGACGACCCGGCACGTCGATCATCGCCACTGTACCGTTTTGCAGGGCGGCAAAGCCGAGTTGGCCATCGCTGGTGATGGCGATTGACTCTGGTGCGGCTTTTAGGTGCAGGATGCGGCTCGGCTCGTGTGGCGGGCTGAAACCGGAGTTGACCGGAGCCAACACTACTAACTGGTTGTCTTTCGCGTCGGGAACGTATACCTCTCCTGTAGTGGCATCATAATCCATCGGGCCATAGCTGCCACCTGTGATGAGCGGTATCACTTTGTGGGTGCTGAGGTCTATTGCCATCACACTGCCTGTACGCGTAGTTACGTAGACGGTGGCACCAGCTGGAATAGCCACATAGTGTGGTTCGCCAGTGATGGCCAAGCTACTAATCTGCTGGAGTTTGGCGGTATCAAAGACCTGTAACTGGTCATCGGCCACCCAGAGCTGGTCGCCTGTGCTACCACCGATGCTTGAGGCTACGGTAGCCACCGCCAGACCGTAGACGTTGCCCGTGGTTTGAAATACGTGCTTGACAGTGCAATTGGTGGGATCAAGGGCTGTCACGCTGGCGGCTCCGTTTCCGGCCACATAGAGTGTATTTGCGGTGGCGTCGATTGCCAGCAGCGAGGGCTGACCGCCAATGTTCGCCGTGCAGATGGTGGCACCAGTTTTGGCGGCGACGATGCGCAGGTGTCCCAGTTGTGGCTCGGTGATGAAGAGGAAACGCGCATCGGTGCTGAGCAGGACCATGTGCGGGTCGCCCGAGGCTGAAATGGTCTGCGTTACCTTCTGCTGTGCAACATCGATGACGCTGACGCCCTGAGCCGACCCTGACACGTAGGCCAGATTGGGCGCGCCGCCATCGGCATGGGCGGTTGGCATGAAGATGATGCTCAGTAGGGTACTGCATAGCATCGTAAAGATCAGCGTAGGGACCAGATTTATCGCGTCCCTCAGAAGATGTAGCGTGGGTATTTTATGAATTTCGCGCAATGAATTGCGCCGTGGGGACGCGATAAATCTGGTCCCTACGGAATTGTGGTCAAATAGCATTATGTAAGCTTCTCCTTTCCCTTATGCCTTTGGTGTCAGTGATGACCAGGTGGTGCCGCTCTGTCCGAAGCTATAGACGGCGGTGGGATAGGAGAGCGCAAGGTAGACCTGGGTGGCGTTTGCTGGATCTGCGGCCAAATATGCCAGATTGCCTGCGATGTGTGGAAGCGGACTCCAGCTCTTGCCGCCATCCGAACTACGATAGACCGTCGTGCCTGTTCTGCCATAGATGATCTGGGTTTGTGCCTGTGAGACCGTCAACGAGCCATAGGAGGCACCGTTATTAACGAGTGTGAAGCTCTTGCCGTCATCTTTGGATGCGTAGATGCCTTCGTCACCTGATGCATAGATGGGACTGTGCGGGCCAGCGGTGGCGAATTCAAAGATGCCGCCGGTGATGCCCTTCATGATCTGCCAGTGCTTGCCGCCATCGCTGCTGCTGGCCATGCCGTCGCTACTGGCAATGAGAACATGGCCCGGTTCACTAGGAACGGCCATGATGCGTGAGATGCTGCCGAAGGGCAACGCTGACGTGCTGGCGAAATGTTGTCCATCGTCCATGCTCACCTTGAGGCCGTTGGCTCCCTGCTCACGCAAATAGATGTACACCTGATCGGGGCTGCTATTGCCTGCCTCTTCTGTGAAGATGTAACCAGTGCTGACGCTGGACGCTGGCGTAGATAATTTCCAGGTGCGTCCCTGGTCGGCACTGGTGTAGAGCCCCACAATGCCTGTATGCGGATTCAGCGAGGGTTGCGTAAGTACGAACAGGCGTTGTGTATTGAGGGAACTGGCGACGAGCGTGTAATCCATCAAGCCTTGCATCAACTGTCCAGGTCCACCAGAGGTCTGCTGCCATGTTGAGCCGCTTGTATTAGAGTAATACACGCCGTAGTGTGTCGCCAACACTAATACATGATTTGGCAATGCCAGGATCGAATGAACATGATTCGAGGCGGCTCCAAAGCCATTGACAGGAGCCGCCGTGGGTGTTGCCGTCTGATTTGAGGTGTCAGTACTGCTACTGCCACATGCACTGAGCCAGAGGAGCAGCGCAAGTAGTGTAAGCAGTAGTGGCCATGGTATTTGTTTCTGTTTTATCATTTTTATTCAACCTATGTGTGATGAGTGATAATCTCCCTATACAGGGCTGTGTTGTGACTATCAGGATGGTGCGTAGAAATGAAAATTGGCTTCGTGTAGCGTGTTGTCCAGCGTGCGTAGTTGAACACGCAGTGCCCAGTTACCGGGCATCTCAAGATCACCTGTGCCGGTGAAATGTCCCTTCCCGTCTGGTTGCAGATTGAGGCCAGGGCTGGTCCCCATGTCCATATCGAGCATGGTGGTGTAGAGCGAGACGCCTACTTGACCTGCTGGCACTGGTTGGCCTTTGCTATCCATTACTGTCACAGTAAAAACGTTGGGACCGAAGCGGTCCGGCGAAACCTTGACGTTAAGTGTGAATTTTTTGTCGGTGGTCGTGATGGTCGTGATATAGGGTTTAATTGTAGGCGGTGCAGCCGCTGGTTTGCTGATTGGCTGTAATGTCCCGGCGAAAATGGTCAACAAGCCCGTGCAGAGCAGGACCGCTACCCCTAATACTGGCTCATAATTGAGTATGCGTGTGAGTTTGCGGGTCTGCTGGTCAATCGTCGTTGCTAACTGTTGCGTATCCTGCTCTACAGGTCCTTCGGGCACCTTCACGAGTTGCGCTACCGCACTGAAGACGCCCCGTGAGCCACGGCCTTCTTTTTGCTCACGTTTGCTCGCACTCGCTGTAAGAGGTGCCTTGGATGTTTCGTCTACGTTTATCTGTGCAGTATATTGCTGATAGCTTTTGGCTAGGCGTGGACGCAAAAGGCCGACATGGAAGGCACTGGTGAGCAGAATTGCGCCTACAAGCAATACTTTGATATCCAGGGTGCGTCCGTAGGCTGTCGAAAGTAGTTGTTGCCACGAGAGAAAATGGACGGTCGCGTTAAATGGCCCACTGATCGACATGATGAGAACGCCCGCTATTGCCAACGGCGAGTAGCGCGGTAACGTTGCCAAGAGTGACTTTGTCTGTTCCATGAGCGGCATATTTTTAAGGATTGGTAAGTAGCTGGTAGCCAGGTACATCATTCCGCCAATCCAGAGTGAAGCCGCTAGCAGATGCAGCCAGTCAACCAGGACGGAATAGATCACGATATTGCTATCAGCCGCCGCTGCATGACCAGATAAGGTCATGGCAAGCAAGAGCGCGAGGCCGAGCAGAAGATTGAGCCAGGGAATGAGGCCATCCAGCCAAGGGATGTTGCGTTTTGCTAGGAATGTATAGAGTGCTAGCGCAATTGCCAGCAGCAGCACTACTTCGCGCATAATCCAGAAGGTGCCAAATTGGCCGGTGGTGACTAAACCTGTGAGCAGGGCAGGGGAAAGTGCCTGGCCTAGTTGTCCACCTGTGAGCGAGAGTGCCTGCCCGACTAGAACGCCGATATTGGCGATCAGCATCAGGAACAGGGCGGGAAGGGCGAAGCGGCGTTCAAAGCGGCGTTCGGTCCGTTGGTAAATGGTGTGTTGCACGTCCTCCTGCTCATCGACCATTTGTAGTACGAAGGTATGCCAGAGTTGTGCGCCAAACCAGAAGACAACCCCCAGGTCAGCAAGTGTGACCATGAGCAGAAGAAGGCCGGTTGAGCCATCAAGCTGGCCTGTGGCAAGGCTATTTGAGGTTGAGCCACCGAGGGCATCCTGTCCCGGCAATGAGCCATTAAAGGTGGGTATGATGCCATCTACGGTTTCCACCTTGAAGATGAACGAGCCGCGCAAAATGTGGCCATCATCAGCGGATTGGGTGCGCCATAACACCACATAGGCAGCTGATGGCAGGTTCGGCTGCAAGCTTACATCCATTTCACGCTTATCAGCGACTGCAATCTGTGCATTTTTAAGATCGACGCGCTTGTTGGAGGTGTCGACTACCACTGCGGTGCTATAGGTCGGGTTTAGGTCTTCGCTAAACCACATGCGTACCTGTGTGGGGGCCGTCGAGAGCACGGCATCGGCACTGGGATCGGAGCGTAGCAAGATGGCGTGGGCCTCGCTTGTCATCGGAAATAAAAAAAGGAGAGCCATGGCCAACAAGCATGCTATTGTTATGACACGCTGGGCAATGCTCATACGAAAAAAAAGTCTCATGTAGTTATCCAATTCGTATCTGTGATGCGCATGTTTTCTGTCAATATATACGCTTTTTGGTTAGACGCAGTTGCTGCATACTGTTTACATTATCCCTAATTGCTATTATAACGTAGTGAGCTCGTGTATGCTAAAAGAAAATGGGTGCAGGTGATGCTATACCTGACCCTTGTCCTCTGGCCGGAAACGCTCGACGGTAAGGAATAAGCTGAGATACCGTAGCCTCTTGCATAATGGATATCTCCTTCAAAGGCTATGTAAACTATAGATGGCCTATATTATCACATCTGTGAGTAGAGGCTGAAATCGATGTTTTTGCGTCGCCATAGAGACTAATCTTCATGCTATAATAAAGAACATATGGAAGAAACGGACCCAACGGAAAAGATTGATGCATTAGAAAAGCTGCTACAGGTAACATTTCATGATCGCGAGTTGTTGCTACGTGCGGTCACGCATCACTCGTGCTGCCCAGAAACTGCCGTGCGCGACTCCTATGATACACTCGAATTTCTGGGCGATGCGATCATTGGTGCGCATGTAGTAGAGCATATTTATCGTACATTTCCCGAAGCTTCAGAGGGAGAGATGACTGCTCTCAAGTCTGAGGCCGTGAGTCGTCGTGTCTTCGCCAGAATTGGGCAGGAGCTTGGTCTGTTCCCCTTCATCTGTGTTGATATTGCCAATTTACGTACGTTCAATGATCGTTCCCGCGATTCACTGTGCGCCGATGTGCTAGAGGCTATTGTGGGTGCTATCCATATCGACCAGGGACCAGAAAGCGCACGAGCGTTTGTGGAGCGTACGATTTTACCTGTGGTGGCGTTAATTAGCGAACAAACGCTGGACAATAATCCCAAGGGGCGACTGCAAAAGATTGTATTACAGCGCTCGGGTAGCCTGCCGCGTTATCGGGTGTTAGATCAGAGTGGGCGCAACAATGATCGTGTTTTCCTGGTGGGGGTGTTCGAGCATGATACCCTCTTAGGTATGGGTAGAGCCTCAAGTATTAAGGAGGCGGGTCGTCTGGCGGCACGAGAGGCCTTAGAGTTGCTGTATAATGCGAAAAAGGATGGGCCTTCACCCGTGCATGGAAGTGAATAACGCGTTGGGTTGGTACGAGGCCAGCCTATCAGTGCGAGAGCGCAAGCTGCGTGGTCATTTTTCCACTCCTCCTCAACTGGTTGAACGTATTCTGGATGCCTGTGTCTATACGCCCGAGCATGATTTGCAGATGCTACGCGTGTTTGACCCCGCCTGTGGCAGTGGAAATTTTCTTGTAAGTGCCGCTCGTCGCCTGATTGCCTCTGGTGAACGCCTTTCCCTCTCGCCTACCGCTATTGCGTTATCGGTGCAAGGCATGCTGTGGGGGCTTGATCCCGACCCAGTGGCTTGTTTTCTGGCGGAGATGCAGTTGCATGAACTGCTGACACAGGCAAGATTGCCGCTTTCTGGCGCTGTTGGGGAGGGGGATGCCGAGGCTGTGGATCGCACGAGAGAACATACGGCTGCCCACTTTCAGATACATCAAGCCGATGGGCTGGCGTTGCAATGGGGGGAAAATGCGGAGGATGGTGTCGATCTATTTCTGGCGAATCCACCCTATCTGGCTGCGAAAAATACTGATTTAAGCGGCTATCGTTCGACGCAGGGACGCGGGCAAGCTGATAGCTATTTGCTGTTTCTGGACTTAGCTGTACGTGTGGTGCGGCCAAATGGTTGGCTGGCACTGGTATTGCCCGACCCTGTATTGGTGCGTGCGAATGCTACACGAGAGCGACAACGCTTGTTGGCGCAAACAACGCTTCATCATCTGTGGCACCTCTCAGGCGTCTTTGCCGCACATGTTGGAGCTGTGGTGGTCATCGCGCAAAAACATGCTCCAGCGCGCCATCATCAGGTGGCCTGGGTGCGCGAAAAATGGGCGGTATCCCTCTCCACGCCAACATTACCGCACGACGTGCCTCAGTATTTGTTTGAACAGCAACCTGGGGCGGAATTGCGCTATTTGCTTACAACACATCAGGATACACTGCTGAACGGTTTACAGCAGTGTTGGACGACTGAAGAGGCACGTTCCACTGCTCATTTTGTCCCGCTTGGGGAATTGGTGACTATTCGTCGCGGCGAGGAATTAGGCAAGGAAAGCCCGTTATTGCAGACGCAACGGCCTTGCGATGAGCAACAATGGTATCCTGTTTTGCGTGGCGGTGTCGATGTGCAAAGCTATAGTCTGACTACGCCACCACCATGCTGGATAGCGCAACACGTGCTACAAAAACTGCTCGACCGCTATCTCGCCCCCAAATTGCTGGTAGTAAAAAGTACCGCGCGGTTGCAGGCAGCTCTTGATCTACAGGGACATGTGGTGTTGCAAACGCTCTACATGCTGTTTGCACGTACAGCAGAGGTTGATGAAAATGAGCTGTATTTCTTGCTGGCATTGCTCAATTCGCACTTGTTACAAGAGTATGTGTATACACTCTACACGGCCTATAAATGGGTGCAGCCACAAATTGAGCAGCATGTGTTAGCCTCTCTTCCCATCCCACATTGCACGGCAAGGCAGAAAGGGCCAATCAGCGAGCGTGCGAAGCAGTTAATGCTTGCTTGCAGCGCGACTTCCACCGTTGTAGAATTACAACAGGATAGATTATACCAGGAACAGGAGCGTGCTATTCGTGCGCTGTATGAAGAAATGCTACAAAAATAAGCTGAGATTATTGTAGGTCAGGGCACCCGCAAGGGGATGCCCAAGGTCTCTATGTTTTTGACAAAGGAGTCTCCTATGGCTGATACTCGCCCAATCCGTGTATTAGTTGCTAAGCCGGGTTTAGATGGGCATGATCGCGGTGCGAAGGTGATCGCTCGTGCGCTGCGTGATGCTGGCATGGAAGTTATCTATACTGGTATTCGCCAGACGCCCGAAATGATCGTCGAGGCGGCCATTCAGGAGGATGTGGATGCTATTTTAATGAGTATTCTCTCTGGCGCGCATATGGCAATCTTTCCAAAGGTGATGGAACTGCTCAAGCGGGATAATGTGACGGATATACTGGTGGCGGCGGGCGGCATTCTGCCAGATGAGGACATTCCCGCGATTAAGGCAATGGGCATCAAAGGTTGCTTCGGTCCAGGCACACCCACGGGTGAGATCATCAAATTTGTGCAGGACAATATTCAGGCTGATCGCCTGAGTGTTGGGGTGTAAACGACCTTGCAAAATATTGTTGAACGCTTACTAAGTGGAGATCGCCGCGCACTGGCACGGATGGTGACATTGATTGAGAGCGAGGTGCCACAGGTGCATGGCTACCTCGCAGAGCTACATCAGCACGCGGGCAAGGCCCATATTGTTGGTGTGACTGGCGCGCCGGGCGCGGGCAAAAGTACGCTGGTAACACAGCTTGTGCGCGAATTACGGCAGCGTGACTGCAAGGTGGGGGTTGTTGCTATCGACCCGACCAGCCCGTTTAGCGGCGGCGCGATTCTGGGTGATCGTATTCGCATGATGGAGTTAGCGGGCGATCCAAACGTGTTTATCCGCAGCATGGCGAGCCGTGGCAGCTTGGGTGGTCTGTCAGCCTCTACGCGTGATGTGGTGCGTGCGATGGACGCGGCAGGCTATGATCCCGTGATTATTGAAACCGTGGGAACGGGCCAGGCGGAGGTCGAGGTTATGCGGACCGCGCAAACGGTGCTGGTTGTGTGCGCGCCGGGGATGGGCGATGAGGTGCAGGCGATCAAGGCAGGTATCCTTGAGATCGCCGATATTTTCGTGGTTAGCAAGGCCGATAAGCCGGGGGCAGATCAAACAGTGGCCGAGCTTGCCATGCTGCTCAGCCTCGATCCCAATCGACGCAAGGGCAGTTGGCGTATTCCCGTGCTGAAGACGATGGCTCTGAAAAGGGAGGGTATCCCCAAATTGGTGGATTTCATCCATGAGCATTACGAGTATCTCGTTGCAAGCGGTACGTTGGCGCAGCGCGCCCAACGCCAGGTACGCAGCGAGATACGCAACCTTATTCTACGCACTGTAGTGACCAACTTGCAGCAGCAGGTGAGCGAGGACGAGTGGAATACACTGGTCGAGGATGTGACGAAACGCGACCGTGACCCCTACAGCGTCGCCCGCGAGCTAGAACAACGCATCGGCTTGAGGGAAGATAGCTAGAAGAAACCTGCTTCTTCGTTTGGGCGAGCAGGAAAGGTGAAACTCTATGAAACAACGTGTGCTCTTCATTTGTACGCACAATTCGGCTCGTTCTCAGATGGCTGAGGGATTGCTGAATGCTCTAGCTGGTGATCGCTTTGAGGCATTCAGCGCGGGTACGGAGGCGACGCATGTGCGCCCCTTGGCTCTGCGCGCGATGGCTGAAATTGGTATCGATATTTCAGGTCAGGAGTCCAAGACGCTTGAGCGTTTTCTCACGCAGCCGTTCGACGCGGTGATCACCGTGTGTGATGCGGCGGCTGAGGCCTGCCCCGTCTTTGTGGGCGCAAAACGGCAACTCCACTGGTCTTTTCCTGATCCATCAAAGGCTACGGGTAGCGAAGAGGAACAATTGGCCGTTTATCGTCGTGTGCGCAATGCCATTCGGCAACGCATTGAGGCGGAACTGCTGCAAAATGCTGCTGTGTAAAATATTATTAGGGTGATTAAAAAAAGACGGGTTATGTATTGTCTGTTGTGGGGAGTTGTTGTTGCTTTTCTGACTTTAGAGGTTTTTCCCGTTTTTTGCCTGCGGTTAAATGCAGATAGTTGGTCGGACTAACAACGGACCTGCCGATTCGCTGCTCTATATCTTCTCTGGTGCTTCCTGCAACTTCGCCGCCTTCCCTTGCATCTTTCTGCAACTCTGTAAAGCCTTGTGAGTCCCGATCCTGATGGAGTGTTGTTGTGGTTTCCTCCCCCAACATCGTTAAAATAAGTTCAAGGTTTGTCATGTGATCGCGCACATTTTCCCGCTTGAGTCCTTTAAGGTTTTTGTGTTCCTGGATGCTCATGCCAAACGTCGCGTTTGCTATTTCATTCGTGAGGATCGCGTACTCAATTCCTTCTTTCGCGCCGCGGTCGGCCCACTCTTGTACGAGATCGTTACGAATAGCTATACTTTTCATTCGCATGTCTATCCAATCTTTTGGATAACCCTTTGCTTCCAGGGTTTTCCTCATGCGCTCCATAGCCATTTCTGGATTTTGGATTTCTTCAATGCGTTGTGTCCCTACTTCTGCCAGCCATCGCTTAAATGGCTCAGCTTTTGGACTTGGAATACTTTGAATAATACGGAGAATAGTAGCTGTGTCTGCGGCATCTGTTACACGCATTCTTCCATCTGGAGCTTCCATTTTCAACTGTCCGATTTTTTCGGACACTTCAACATAGCCTTCTCTTGCCAGCTTTACTTTCAGGTCACTCCAATACTTCCGGGGCCGATCACTATCTGTGAGGATGGCAATGACATCAATGATGGAAAAATACCAACGGTCCTGATACCAGACACGTCTGACTGTCTTTTCTTGGAAGAGTGCAACGCTTGTTGCTGGCGTGGATTCTTTTGTCATGACTGCTCCAATGTTAGATATGGGGTTCTTTTATTACAGAAATTATATCATAACCCACATTTTTTTCCCGTACTGTATTGGAAATTCTTTTACCTTCAACTCTTCTGCGGAATGTGGGATTCACTGGAGAAAATTAATGGTATCGTGAGTGTACCCCCCACCAAAAGTGGGAAGCTCGTAGAAGTATTTGCACGTCGTATCGCTGATATGCTACATATAAGATATCTGCCAGTGCTGGTAAAGGTACGTTCAACAGAAGAGCAAAAGAATTTTACGAACGCTGTGCAAAAAGAGCATAATGTAAAAAATGCGTTTTCTATTCATCCGCCTCAGAGTTGTGCAAGATATACCTTGCTGCTTATTGATGATATTTATGACTCTGGTTATACTTTGCGTGCTGCTGCAAAGGCACTGCGAAAAGATGGCGCATTAGCCGTTTATCCATTTACGATCACACGCACTTTGCATTCGGATGATCAGTAGGAGGAAGAAAAATGAATCTACGAGAACAGGGATGCTGGCTTGCGCTAGTGTTTGAAAGCCATTTAAGCACTCGTGAGGTGAATGACATTCTGGTTAGATGGTGCAAGCAACTGGGAAGAACGGTAGAGGAGTTTTTTGCTGCTGATGTTGAGGAATGGAAGAAAACCTGTCAATTAAACGAGAAAATTGTACAAAAGTTAATGCAGGCAAAAGAAAAGCTGGTGGCACAGGCGTTTCTTGTGGAGCAGCTCCAGCGTGATACTATCCATATGATGACCGTACTTGATGCTGAATATCCTAAACTGTTGAAAGAGGCTCTTGGTCGCAATCAGATACCCCCTTTACTCTTTTATATGGGCGATTTGAGTACTCTAGAACGTCAAACCATCGCCATTATTGGGTCGCGTAATGCTAACGAGGCAAGCATCACTTTTACTCGTGCCGCTGCTCAGTTTCTGGCTAACCAGGGTGCTAACGTAATCAGCGGAAATGCACGTGGCATTGATCGCACTGCATATGACGGGGCAATGAGTGCTAGTGGCCATACAACTGTCGTGCTGCCTCATGGCATACGGAAGCTGAGTCGCGTCCAGTTTCGTACTTTGCAAGCAAGAGCCGAGACGGGGAATGTGTTGCTCTTGAGCCAATTTCATCCAGACGCTCCCTGGGTTGTGAGTCGTGCGATGGAGCGAAATAAGATAGTAACAGGACTGGCTCAGATAGTGATTGTGGCAGAGTCAGATATAAAAGGTGGCACATGGGAAGGCGCGAAGAGTGCTTTGGCGCAGAAACGCCTATTGTATGTTCGGCAGGCAGATGCTACGTCACTACCAGGGAATGAGGCACTTCTACAATTAGGAGGTAAGAGGTTAGTGGGGGCGTCAGAAGGATATGCTGATACCTTTGTGTCTTTGTTACAAGAAAGTAGCATGCAACGCCAACGACAGGATAAGCTATCCGAGCGACCAGAACAAACACCATTATTCATAGCGGCAGGTGAGTAGTGGCTATGTCTACTGCATTGCTAATTTTAAGCACACGCGAATTGTGGGGCGTGACTGTATTGTCACGCCCCACAACGCTATGTCTTACTGTTCTTCCAGGTGCAGCTCGAATGCCGCTTCTATCGATGCGATTGGCTCTAGCGCCGTCGCGCTGACGCTTTTTGGTTCACGTGCCGCAAAGCCAATCAGGGCAAAGACGATACTGACAATGCCACCGAAGACAAAGGCAGCTGTAAATCCGCTACTCGCTACGATCAGACCAAAGATGACGGGGATAATAAATCCGCCTAGCCCCGAAACGGTGAGCAGCAATCCTTCGGCAGTGGCAATATCTTCAGGGTTGATGCGATCACGGTAGTGACCGGGAGCAGCGGCCCAGGCAGAGAAACCGAATTGCTGGCACGCCCCAGCTATCAGGACCATGATCCAGACACCGGCCAAGCCTAGAGGCGAAAACAGGGCTAGAACCACGCCCAACACAACCCAGGGCACAGCGAAGACTGCCCGCAAGTTTTTGGTGCGGTCTGCCAGTAAGCCGCCGACGACTGAACCCGGAATAGCCATCAGGACGAACACAGCCGAGATCAGCCCGCCAGTGCTTAGTGGTAAATGATAGACCTGGCTCAGATAGGTTGTGAGTAGCTGGGCCGTCGTTAACCCCGCTCCGTAGACACCAAAGAAACTGAGCCCTACAAGCCAGAGATCACGATTACTCAGGACGCGCCTCACCGCACTCCAGTTCAATTTCCCAGCCGCCAGTTGTACCGCTTCATGGCTGGGCACGCGCAGAAAAAGGAGGCACAGCACAAAAACTACCAAGCCAAAGACGCCGCCAATCAGGATGGATGTTGACCACCCAGTGGCTCCGATGACCCCCACCCAGCCAAAGAGCGCAATAGCCTCACCTAGTGTAAAGCATGCTCCCGCCGAAATGCCCATCGCGAGTGCCAGTTCTCGGCCACGAAACCAGGAGGTGATCAATGCAAGGGTCATGCCCACGATAAACGAAGCCCCAGCCCCCGTGAGGAAGCGTAATACTAGTAACCATGCATAGTTAGGGGCAAAAGCGCACGCGATACCACCTAGTGATTCCAGCAACAACCCGATGAGCAGCGTGTTCTTCACACCGATACGGTAGGCCAGGATACCTGCTGGAATGTGGAAGATGGCGAAACCGAGAATAAAGAAGGCAATCAGATTGGATAGTTGTGACACATCCAGATGGAACTGTTGCCCGATCTGGGGAAAGGCTGCCGCAACATCAAACCAGTTGAGTGTCAACACCAGTAACGTCAGGGACAGAAGCACTAACATCCACCAGCGTGTGGAGGCTTCTTTTTGTATGGCATTATTCATACATCTGCTGCTCTTTCTGCTAGCATTACTTGCTAACAACACTACTCACTGAGCTAGGATACTTACATTTTGGGTATCCCTTGGCCTTTTGGCTAATCATGCATCTGTGCTAGATTGATAGAGGTCGGGTAAGAAGGTCGCGAAATTCGCCATTTCCTGTTTGTTGTGTTCGTACAGCGATTTGATAATAAATTCCGGTGTTTCAGCGGGAAGATGAAAATGACTGCGCATGCGTGACCCGAAAGGGGTTGCCTCATACTCATGCATCAAGCGTGCTGGTGGCTCACCTATTCCTGTTGCCAAAAGGACATGACTGTATTCAGCATCTACTCCTGTGGCATCTTCCCAGCGAATCTGAAGGGTTGGAGGGTTTTCGGGGATACCATTGAAGTATTCTTGGACAAGCTGGATGGCTCCGACATGCCCGTTTGTTGCTGGGGAAACCAGCCACTCAAACGAGACGTGATCGGTTGGATGCCACAATTTGTAACGCTCTGTGTTGTCAATGTGATCCCACCACCAATCGATCATCTCAGGAGTCACCCCTTGAATTTCGTGGTTGGCGATGATCTCCCATTCATGCTGTGTAGTCTTGTGATAGCCTTCTGGCAATGGTTGCCGCGTTGTCATAAAAAACACTTCCTTTCATAGGTATTTCACTTCTTTGTAGTAAAGCAATGTAAAGCGATGTGCTGGGCGGGCACCAACTCCGTTGCCCTTTTTTATTCATCGCGTGCTTGCTCGATGAGTGCCTGCATCAGGTAGGTGGCCAGGTGCTCGCGCGTGGCGGCGATCCCCTGCTCGGACCAGGGCAGGAAACCAGACTCGCTTTTGAAGCCGAGTTTTCCTTCGGCGACTCTGGCCCGCAAGGTGGCCGATGGTTGGGTGTCACGGTTGAGATGCGGTAAGATATAGTCGTGAATGGCTAGGGTCAGGTCAAGGCCCACCAGATCGGCGTTCGCGACGGGACCCAGCACGGGTAGACGCAAGCCAAAGCCGTTGCGCACTACCTCATCGACGGTGGCGGCATCTGTGATGCCCTCGTCAATGATGGCGAAGGCTTCGCGCCACAGGGCATGTTGTAGACGATTGCCCACAAAGCCTGGCACATCCTTGTGGACGCGCACCGGCTTTTTACCGACTCGCTGCAGCAAATCGTAGATCGTCTCTACCGCGTACACGTTCGTATCGACCGTGCGCACAATTTCCACCAGGGGAATCAGAAACGGCGGATTCCACCAATGCGTGCCCACAATGCGCTCACGGCCCTGCGACTGTGAGGCAATTTCGGTAATGCTCATGACCGAGGTGTTGCTGCACAAAATGACATTGGCAGGACAGATGCGGTCCAACTCGGCGAAAATGCGCTGTTTGAGCGGCATATTCTCGCTCACCGCCTCGATCACCACGGCTGTGCCAGCGCATGCCTCCGCCAGATCATGCATGAGGGAGACCCGTGCAATGCTGGCCTCGATCTCCGTTTCGGCGCCGACGCCATGCGCCGCCAGTTGCGTCAGGTTCGCCCGTATGCGTTGGGGAGCTTCCGCCAGAATGGTGGCATTGGTGTCGAAGAGCCGCACGGGATGGCCATGCGCGGCAAAGACCTGGGCAATGCCGTGGCCCATCAACCCGGCCCCAACGATCGTAATAGGCTCAAAGGTGCTCATAACGTTCTTGCCTCCTTTTGCCAGTGCAGGGCGCTTATTAGCCCGCGGCATAGCCTCCATCCACTGCGAGGATGGCTCCGGTCATAAAATCGGATGCAGGTGAGCAGAGATAGATCATCGGACCGACCAAGTCGTGTGGTTCGCCCAGCCGTCCGAGGGGGATACGCACGAGAAAGTTTTTGTAGACCGCTTGATCGTCAAACATCCATTGCGTCAGTGCTGTACGGAATACCGTTGGAGCGATGGCATTGACATTGATGCCGTATTTGCCCCATTCACAGGCCAATGAGCGCGTCAAAAGATTGATCGCCGCCTTCGAGGGCGAATAGGCGGTATAGTTCGCCATGCCCTGTTCGCCACGCGCTGATGAAATGAGAATCACCTTGCCGCCGCGTCCCTGCTCAATCATGACGCGGCCCACCTCTTTACAGGCCAGCCACGTGCCCTTGACGTTGACATCCATCACCTCCTCCCACTCGGCGAGGGGATACTCGATGATGGGATGCACATGATTGACGCCCGCGATGGTGATGAGAATATCGATGCCCCCGAACTGCTCCACGGTGGCTTTGACGACGCGGCGCACCTCGTCGGCATCGTCGGGTCGGCCAACTATGTAAGCCGCGCTACCCCCTACCTGTGTGATCGCGGCGGTGAGTGAGGCCAGTTTGCCCTCGTTGCGTGCCGTTAACATCACCTTCACCCCGACCGCGGCCAGTTCTTGTGCCGCCGCCTCGCCCAGACCACCCGTGGCACCCGTGATCAGCGCGACTTTGCCTGTGATGTCGAAGAGGGAGGATGGGTGAGTTGTTGTCATGATGGTATTCTCCCTTTCTACGAGCTATAGGGCATGATGACCAGCATCGTCGCCACCCGATTGCTGTTGTTACGCACCGCGCGTCGCTCGTTAGGGGCGAGATAGACCGAATCCATCGCATGCAGGACGGTCTCTTCATGCTCCGTGGAGACCGTCAATTCGCCATCGAGCACGACATAGATTTTGTGCAGCGGCGAGGCATCCCACTCTGCGGTTCCGCCCGGCAGATAGTAGGAACACCCCACCCAGTAGGGCGCGTCAGCACCAAGGTTTTTATGTTGTAGGTGCATGGCATGTATGGTTGAACTGTGTTTGGGTGGATAGTAGGCAACCGCCTCATCCAGGCGTGTTACTTTCATCGCATGCCTCCTTCTTCCTTCGCAAGCGGACATCTTACAAACGGTAGTCACCTGTGGGGTCGACGATCGCGACCATACGGACAATGCTGCCGTCGCCCTTGACCCAACGGATCGGGAAGGCGGCAATGGTGACGCGCATGCCTGTTACCTTGTCGATGTCACCGCCGACATTCTCGAAGCCTGCGATGCCGTTGCCGAGCAAGTAGCGATGGCAGGGTTCCCAGTCGGGGAAGGCCTCTTTGACAGGTTTTCCGGTCTCGCGCTCAAACTCGGCACACACATCAGGCATGAGGGGACCGCCGGGACCATGAGGGCCGATGGCGGTGCCGAGAGGATGGTCGAGGGCCTGCTGATCTACCCCCACCGCTTTGACCTTTTTCTCGGCCAGCCATTGTCCCGCTTCACTGTAGAGGCCGGGCGAATAGGCGAAGTATTTGCGATTGTCGCCGTAGTATTTGTGCCAGCCACTGTTAATGATGACGATATCGCCGGGTTCAATCTTGGGTCGAGCCTTTTCAAGGTCTTCGGGCATGATCTTTTCCCACTTGCCTTTGGGGATGGAGACGACGACGGCGGTCCCGAAGAACGATTCGAGGGGCACTTCATCCATAAAGGGTGTGCCCTCGATGACATGGGCGGGCGCATCGGTATGGGTGGTGCTGTGCATAAAGGTAGTAATCTGCTGTGAGAGGACGCCCGATTTGGCGTGATAGTGAAAACGCTCAATCTTGATGTCGGGGAAATAGGGCCACAACGGCGCCCCTTGTCCCCAGGGATGGCTCAGGTCATAGAATTGGAGGTCTCGCGTGGAAGAGGGCATTGCACTGCTCCTTTGCTTTGCGATGGTGTTCCATAAGGTGGTACACATAACCATAGTATGGTACAAAGCAACTATAACTGAGAATGCTTCACTTTGTCAAGAGGGGGAGAATATCTGTCAGCGTGTCCTGAATTCTTGCCGTATGCGGTCGCGAGCCTGTAGAAGCATTGAGACGAGTTTTTGTTCATTGTGGTAGAAACGGATGGAGGGAAGTGGCATTGAGATGGCAACGAGATTACCAAATACGTCTCGTATGGCTGTGCCAACAGCGCAAACTCCCATGGTGTACTCTTCTCTATCATAGGCAACTCCCTCAAGGCGAATGCGTTTCAGCTCTTCCAAGAGTTGCTCACGGGCAGTCATGGTATAAGGTGTATATTCCTCACGAGGCTTGGCAAGGAGGCGTTCGACGGCATCTGGTGGCAACTCGGCCAGAAGGGCTTTACCGGGCGCAGTGCAATAGAGTGGAAATGTGGCCCCGACCGCCGAGACTGCTTGTAGGCGGTGTGGAACGGCGATTTGATCGATGAAGAAGACTCCATCTTCCTTCAACACTGAAAGATCAACCGTCTCGTCAGCTTCAGCGGAGAGGTGCTCCAAATAAGGATGAAGTTCATCACGCAGTTCAGTGTTCACCGAAGCCGCCAGAGGTGCGAGACCGAGACCGAGGCGGATACGTCCATTGGGGGTAGCGGTAGTCACGAAGTGCTCTGATTCAAGTGCAAGCACGATGCGATGAACAGTTGATCTGGCTAGCCCTACCTCTCTGGCGATTTGTGACAAGCTCTGGCCTTCAGGGTGGCCGACGAGTGCTCGTAAAATTTTCGCTGCTCGTGCAATAACCTGAACTCCTCCGCTATCACGCTGCTCTTCCTTTGCTTCCTCTGACTGCACCATGGGTTTTTTCTCCCTTATCTGTTTGGAAATAGTGGTTGCTCTCCTTGCCATTTTACCACATTGTGGGACAGCATGTCAGTATTAGGGCGGAAGGCTTCTCTTGACAAGCCTCTCTATTCTCTATTATAGTTTTCGTCTAAGGTAGTATGAGGAAAGGAAAACGCTCTGTATGGCCATCACCACACTCGAGTTACGGGGGCGTGACCTCATCATCACGCCGCCAACTGATCTGTTGTCCCAGGCATTGCCGCTGATGCAAGAGCGACTGTTCGGTGCGTACTTGCCTGTTGCGGTACGTGGACGGATGAAGCAGGATATGCGTCATAGCTTTTTGCGCGTGCCGCCGTTCTATTTCGCGCAGGTGAAGCAGGCGTTGCGAAGGCAGCAGACGCCGTTTCAAGTGACGTTTGAGGAGCGGCCCGCATTGCCGTTTGCTACTACGTTGGCATTGGAGGCGCGCCCGTATCAAGAAGAGGCGATTGCCAATTGGCTCGCGGATGGTAGTGCGGGTGTGGTAGTGTTGCCAACGGGCGCGGGCAAGACGTTTGTGGCGGCTATGGCGATCTCTGAGACGG
This sequence comes from Ktedonobacterales bacterium, assembly GCA_038209195.1. Taxonomy (GTDB): domain Bacteria; phylum Chloroflexota; class Ktedonobacteria; order Ktedonobacterales; family Ktedonobacteraceae; genus JBBQXY01. Next base: position 29,261 of record JBBQXY010000003.1, read on the forward strand.
GCTTATGGACGTTAGCCGTGGTGCCGACGATTGACCTATTGCAACAATGGCGGGTTGCGTTGAGCTCTACCCTTTCCCTACCAGCCGAGGATATCGGCGTCTTTGGCGGTGGCGAAAAAGACCTCAAACCGATCACGATTATTACCTATGACTCTGCTGTGCTCTATCCACGCGAATTACACCGCTTTGGCCTACTGATCTTTGATGAATGTCATCACCTGCCAGCTCCCACCTATCGTATGATTGCGGAATGCGCCTTTACGCCGCTACGTCTGGGCTTGAGCGCGACCCCTGAACGCAGCGATATGGCGCATGCCGAACTGGAAGAACTGATTGGGCCGGAGGTGTATCGTCGTTCGCCCGCCGAGTTGACCGAGGGGCGTTTCCTGGCACAATATCGCGAGGAGCGCATTGATATTGCCCTTTCCCCGGAGGACGAGGCACGGTACGCCGAGCAGCGGAATATCTATCGCTCCTTCTTGCGCAGGCGGCATATTATTATCCGTTCACCAGAAGATTTTCAGCAGAAAGTGATTTACATGAGTGCCCGCGACCCAGAGGCACGAGCCGCTATGTTGGCGTGGCGTGAGACGCGTGATATCGCCATGAATGCGCCCGCAAAGTATGCCGAAATCGAGCGTTTGCTTACTAAGCATGCCAACGATCAGGTGATTCTCTTTTCGGAATACAATCAGGTGGTGGATGAAATTAGTCGTCGCCTCTGTCTACCGAGCATTACCTATAAGACACCAACGGAGGAGCGGCGCGCTATCCTTGAACGCTTTCGCGCTGGCCAATACACAAAGCTGGTTTCGGGCCGGGTCTTGAATGAGGGGGTGGACGTACCAGATTGTCGCGTGGCGATTATCGTGAGTGGCAATAGCACCAAGCGCGAGTACATTCAGCGCCTGGGCCGTGTGCTGCGCCCGAAAGCTGGTGAAGCCCTGCTCTATGAGTTAGTCACAGCGGGCACAACGGAAGAAGACATCGCGAAACGTAGACGTTAACCCTAGCCCATTCCCTGAGGCTAACCCAGTGCGCAGCTGTTCGCATTGCCCGCACAATGTATCACATTAAAGGTGGTCGCGGTGCTAGAAAGCTTGGCATAGTAGGCACGCAAACTGGGATCTGGAGCCGGAATGGTGGGTACCCCCATAGCTGCATCTTCGAGCGTAATCTCAAAGAAACTATTAGGGCGTAAGAGATTGCTATACCCTGCATAGGTCAGATGATCTTCCTGGATAACACCATTTTTGGGTGTGAGTTGCCAGCGTGGAATATTTATTACCTCCAAGCCAACTCCATTGATCCATGCATAATAGACTTTTCCTGCTGGTGGAGTCGGAACGTTATGCAGGTTGATATGCAGGACATCGTAGCCGTTGGAAGAGATGCCCGTACTACTGCTAAATTGAACTTGTCCCGCGGCAGTGGCTGTAACAGTCGGTGTTGCGGGTGTGCTATGTGGTCGCGTGAGCGTGTACAAGCCAACTCCGGTGCCCAGGATAAGCAGCAGTGCCAGCAGCGAGAACGCGATGAGCCAGACGCGGTGGCGTGGCTTCTGTCCAGAGGAGTTTGCTATGTAATGTGTTGCCGCATCTTCAATGGGCAATGACGGTAGTTGCGGTGTGTGCTGAACGGCAGGTGATGGCGTCAGCGCGTTTGGCTGGCCTGGATAACTTATGCCAGCCCACGATGGCTGCGAGGTGTTAGAGGCAGTTGCTGGCAGCACTTCATTTCCTGTTCCCCCAGCCTGAATTGGCTGTGTCGATGGGCGTAGTGGTTGCAGCAGCGTTGTAGGTGCTACCACGTTTAAGGCTTGTGCTAGGGCAATGGTCATTTCCGAGGCACTGGCATAACGCTCTTCTGGCTTTTTGGCGATACTTTTAAGTATGACTGCGGAAAGAGCAGGGCTAATCATTGGATTCAGCAGGGCTGGTGGCGTTGGCGGCTCTTGTATGTGTTGACGCAGAATGGCCATCACCGACTCGCCACGGAATGGTGTGACGCCGGTCGTAATCTCATAGAGAATGATGCCGAGCGAATAGAGGTCACAACGATAGTCACCGCTCTTGCCCAGTGCCTGTTCGGGTGCAATATAGTTGGGTGTGCCGAGAATAGAGCCAACGACGGTATGCGTTGGTGAGCTTTGGAGTTTTGCCAGACCAAAATCGGCCACAATGGGTTTGCCCATTGCTCGCACGATGGGTGGACGCTGGTCGAGCAAGATGTTGGCAGGCTTGATATCGCGGTGAATTGTCCCCTTGCTATGGGCGTAATCAATAGCTAGGCTCACCGAGGTAAAGAGATACACCAGATCGTTTGCAGACGGAAACTGTTGTTTGCGCGAGGTGTTGCGAATATAATCGGCGAGTGTCTGGCCAGGGACATATTCCATTACCATATAGGCCACAGTATCGTTGTTGCTCTGTTGCTCCGAGGCAAAGTCATGGATCTCAATAATGTTGGGGTGGCGCAGCGAGGCAATGACACGCGCTTCTTGCTCGAAGCGCGTGACAAAGGTAGGATCACTTTGCAGGTTTGCATGTAAGAGCTTCACAGCTACATGTCGTTGTAACTGGGTATCAAGAGCCTTCCAGACATCACCCATACCGCCATGCCCAAGTTGCTCTTCTAATTCATACCTGCCTAGTCGTTGCGGGCTAATGCTCATGCGTTAGGTCTATTCCTCTCCTCAAATGGTAGCTGGCACCTTACTGGTAACAATAAATGCCGCGAGTTGCTGAATAGCATAGTGCATCTGTAAGACGCCTGAGTGTATCTGATTGGTCACCGGATCAGGTTGCCCAATAAAGGCATAGGTCATTTGCTGCACTGCGTCATCGAGCAGGGTGCCCGCCTGTGCGCTTCTCATTTGTTGCGGCGACATTGCAAAAAGTTGTGCAATATCCTGATGTGCGTTGAGTAGCCAGACCTTTGTATTTTTTGTGGCATCAACGATACTTGCCGTCAGTTTACGCATCTCTGGCGAAATGTCCGTTGCTAAGGATATCTGATTGATATGCAGCTGCACGTGATCAACATAGCCTGGTGGGTCTACGTCAAAATGGGCAGGAACTTGTTGCTTGGGATTAAGCGTCAGCAAGGCCACACGCGACGTGACAGGGTCGGCCAGTATGGGTGTTCCAGGCGGCACATCCACCTGAACATTCGCTGAGCCATCCAGGTAATCAAGCATGCGAATGAGTAGTTCGTGAATAAGCGTGTACTCGGTGTCGCTAGTCGTTGCACCGTGCCAGTCGTCACGCGCACCTATCGACCATTGTAGCACACTCTCGGTGTTTCTAAAGAACCAGAAATCAAGCCCACCTGGAAGGCCAAGCACGTTGATGCTTGACTCGTTGTAGAACAAGTGACGGATGTGGATGAGCGCACTGAATTTTCCACTAGCCCCCGGAATAGGTGTCTGGGGAATTTCCGCATAGTAGCGCCATGCCGCATGGTTGCTTGCATAGGTGGCTGGCTGAAGGTTCGCGTCTTCCTCAGTAATCAGCAAACGACTGCCATAAGAGATGAGATTGTTATGATTGGTGGCTTTGCCATCATAGATGTAATGGACACTATGATTGACCACTGGTAGGTTATTTGTGAGCAAAAGCGGAACCTTCACGGGAGCCGGACCGGTCTGGTCCTTTACCACAATCGGCTCTTTGTCGCCCAATAGCCACAGATAGTAGCTTTTTCCCTGGGCGGGTGGAGGAATTTGCAGGTCAATCTTCAGCGTGTCGGCAATGCCTTGAGCACTGCCCACCGTGATATCACCACTACTCACGAAAAAGGCGTGTCCAACGATGGGACTGGTAACGACTGGCGGGATTGGGCGCGTGAGGTAGAGAAAGCCAGCAATGCCGGAACCTGCCAGGACAACGAGGAGAATGAGCGCGATCACGAGCCAGCGCATACGTCCACCGCGACGTGGTGCAACAGGCGGAATTGGCGTGTTGCCTGAGCGTACCGGTAACGATGGCGTAGGCACCTCTGTAGCATTGGTGATACGGCCTTTACTGATGCCAACTGGAGCGGATTGCAGCACGGTGGATGGTGGTGGTGTCATCTGCCCTGAAAATGCTGTGACAGGTAGTAACGGTGTCACGGTTGGCGTAAGGCGTGCTTCTTGCAAGGGAAAGGCAGGAGTATCGAGGCCATCGGGTACAGGTAAGTGAAGCGATTCTGCGATGGCGGCAACCATTGACGATGCACTGGCGAAGCGCTCCTCTGGTTCTTTAGCGATGCTACGCAAGATGACGAGTGAGAGTGCGGGTGGAATGGCCGGATTAATCAGCGTTGGCGAGAGTGGTGCGGCATTAATTTGCTGCATCATGACTTCCTGTGGCGAGTCGCCACGAAAAGGTGTGACGCCAGTCATGATTTCGTAGAGAATAATGCCGAGTGAGTAGAGGTCGCTCCGTTCATTACCCGGCTCCCCCATGGCTTGTTCAGGTGAGATGTAAAGGGGTGTGCCAACTTGTGTGCCACTCAGACCACTCGCGGTATTGCTCATCAGTTTTGCCACGCCGAAATCGGTGAGAATGGGTTCGCCCATGGGATTAAAGGTGGTATTGTGTGCATCCAGCAGAATGTTGGCCGGCTTAATATCACGGTGAATCATACTATTCTGATGGGCGTAATCAATAGCACTGCCAATCGAGGTGAAAAGTTGCAAGACGACCCGTGGCTCAGGGATATATCCCTGGCGCGAGTTTGCATGAAGATAGGCGGCCAGCGTCTGCCCTTCAACATAATCCATGACCATGTAAGCGAGGGGTCTGGCACTATCAGCAGAATTGGTCGTTTGTGCGATCTGAAAGTCGTGTACCTTGACGATATTAGGGTGATGGAGGCGGGCGATAAATTGCGCTTCGCGTTGAAAACGTGTCGCGAAACTGGGGTCATCGCGTAAGTTGGCATGGAGCAATTTGATCGCGACGTTGCGTTGTAGTTGTGTATCCAGGGCTTTCCATACTTCAGCCATACCCCCAAAGCCCAGGCGTTCCAGTAATTCATATTTTCCGAGTCGTTGTGAACTGGTGCTCATACAGGTCCTTCCTCTCTATCTACTATGTTTTTAGGCGCATGGGTTGGCTTGGTTACTTCCCTGGCACGCTGTGATATCAAAAGTTGCCAGACGTTGAACTGCATAGTAAATCTGCACGACACCTTCACGGACCGTAATGGTGTTCGGGTCAAGCTGACCAACGAAGGCATTGTTTGTCAGCACGGTGATTTGGTTCATGGTCGCTAATGCAGCTGGTTGCGTCATAGCTGCCGGATCGAGCTTGAGCAAATTGATCGTATCGACGTGGACGGAGGTTAATAGAGCCACCACGTTGTCGATGGCACTATTGATCTGCACTGCTAGCGCACGTTGTTCCGGTGTTGTGTCAGCTAACGTCACAATTTCACGTAAGTGATTACCGATATGCTTTAAGTAGCCTGGCGGGTCCTGCTGGGCCGAAATGGTGAGCAGGGCCACACGTGCAATCACCGGGTCAACGATGACCGGTTGCGCGCTCAAATCAGCGGGCAAGGGTTCTGTACCGACAAACTGTGAGCCATCCAGGTAGTCCAGAATACGTAGCAACTGGCGACGGGCAAACGCAGTATCTCCATGTTGCAGCGCGTCGCGTGCGCTACCGGCCCACTCCAGAATTTTTTCGCTGTTCTTGAAGAGCCCAGTGCTCAGACCACCAGTGAGACCCGCTTTTTGTAGCTTTGGGTCCTGTGCGAGTAGGTGGCGGATATGATCGAGCAAGCTATATACGGGTGTAGCACCGACGACGTGGCCTTTTTGTGAGAAAACGGCTGCGTAACGATGGGTCGCGGCATCAAGAGACGGATTTGATGGTGTTGAGTTGGCATCCTCTTCCGTGATCAGAAAACGGCTATAGTTGATGAGCAGATTGTTATGTTGTGTATTGCCTGTGTACGAAAAGCTTACGCGTCCGTGATCGACTGTCAACGCTCCCAAGAGAATGGGGGAGATATCGAGATTTGTGTCGTTGTCACTGAGCAGCCAAGCATAATAGCTTTTGCCGGATTGTGGATCGGAAACGTTCTGCAAGTCAATTTTCATGCCATCCGCGATGCCTTGATTGCCCACGAGTCCAAGCAAGCCACTACTGACAAAGTAGGCATGACCCGCAATAGCCTGTGTCGCAGGGGTTGCTGGGCGTCCGCTGAATAGCAGCATGTAGGCTCCTACCGCCCCACTGAGTAATACCACAATCAGAACGATGACCGCAGTGATATACCACGCACGGTTATTACGTCGCCTGGGTGCGGTAGGCGGTATAGATGGCGTTGGGGTAGGCGTTGTAGCCGTCGCTCGCTGCGGCGTGTTGGCCGTGGTCGGCACCTGTGAAAATGAGGGGGCGGCAACAAGAGGCGTCGCTGCCGCCAGTCCAGGATGAGAAACGGGGCTGAGATAGGTAGCACTATTCATTGAGTCATTCGGGTTGGCTACGATACCAGAAAAACTGGGCGTATTTTGTGTGGGCAGATGATAGGCCCGTGCGATAGCCACAATTAGTGCGCCTGCACTGGCAAAGCGTGCGGCTGGGTCTTTCGAGAGGCTCCGTATAATCACCGCCGTCATCGCGGGTGGGAGTTGTGGATTAAAAACGATGGGCGATGAGGGTGTGTTGTGAATATGCTGAACCATAACCTCGGCAGGGGTATCACCCTGAAAAGGCACTACGCCTGTGCAAAGCTCATAAAGGATCACGCCTAATGAGTACAGGTCGCTGCTGTTTGTACCCGCGTAGCCCTGCGCTAATTCGGGTGCCATATACTGAGTGTTGGCTAAAGGGAGGGCACGTGGATTATACAGTTGATGGATGCCAAAATCGGTGAGCTTGGATACTTCTGGCGTCACGTGCTTGTCCAAGACAATAGCACTTGGCATGATGCCACCGTGAACGATATTTTGTTGATGGGCATGATCGATGGCCGCAGCAATCGGAGTGAGCATACGCACGAGGTCGGCCCCTTGTGGAAATCGTCCCTGGTGTGAGTTCATGTGCAGGTAGTCCACGAGTGATGGCCCATCGATATAGTCAGTAACGATATAGGCATTTGGTATATCTGGTGTCGCTTGAATATCAAGTACTGAGGCAATATTGGGATGCCGCAATGAGAGCAAGGGACGCGTGGCACCGAGGAACGAGCCCAGAGACTCTGGACTGCTCTGCGGTGGCACACGTAATTTTTTCAGAAGAACATAGCGTTGTTGCTGTGTATCGAATGCTTTCCAACTCTCGGTAAGCATATCACTGCTAAGATGCTGTTGTAGTTCATAATGCCCGAGGGTTTGCTGATTCGTACTCATATATATAGCCCTACATTCTACTGTACAGCTTTTATTCCTGTGTGGTTGTACAGCATGAAATGACAAAGAAAGGATAGTCTGTGCAATACTACCTTAATTATTTATGATAATCTCGGCTATGTCAATGAAGTATGTCACAGTATCAGTGTATATAGCAACACAGTTTTGCAAGGATAGGTGAGTTACTGATGCTAACGATCATGCAATAATCGTTAGCATCAGCAACTCACCTCGATTATTACATCTGTTTTACATCCAGTGTTGCCATGTACTGACATTCAACATACGCTTGATAGGCACCAGCAGACCCCGCTATCGGCTGCGGCCCCGTACTGGGCGGGACAGTGCGCCCTGTGTAAGAGTCGGCTGCTATCTGCTTGAGTTGGAGAGCTACACCTACGAGTGCTGGGTCATTCAGGCTAGCAGCCTTCACTAGTTGAACGTCGTAAGCACGTAGTTTTTGTAACCAATCTTTGAGGTCGCCAATGGCGTTGCGCACATGTTGTATATGCGTCTGTAATGGTGCATTGTTGTTGGCACTCTGTTGCATCTTATCGAGTTGGGAGGAAAGCACATCGAGATAGCCTTTGTGTGCGGGAGAAGAGAAGAGTCCAACGGGAACGCTCAACATGCTGGGCACTGTGGCGGGTTGATCGCCACTGCTGACTGCATATTGCGTACCATCAATGATCTCGATAATGCGCGTTGCCTGTCGTTGTGCTAGCGCGTAGTCATGCGTTATACGCAAACTATCAACAACACTGGATGCCTTATCATCAATAGATTTTAGTGCATCGATGGTTCCGCTAACGACCCCTGTATTTGTGGGCAGATCGGGCGTGGAGTACAGGATGTTTTTGAGATAAGGGAACCATGAGGCATCAAACTGAGCACTGTAGAGGATAGGCCCGTGGGGGGATGACACTTGCTTCCCACTATTTTCTACGGTCACGAAGACGCGATGAATAACGGAAAGGAGGTTAGTATGCTGAGCATCTCCCGCATACGATAATGAAGCAGAACCATTCTGTATATTCAAGGTTCCCAGTGGTAAAGTAACGCCACTGTTTTCTTGTAGCCATGCTATCTGCTGTTGATTCGCAGAGGACGAAGGCACATTCTGTAGCTCGATGTGTAGCAGGTCGTCATGACTTAAGGCATCATCCTGGAAAAATACATGCCCGACCGTTGCTCCCGCCTGAATTGAGCGGTGCGAGAGCAGATCCACGCCGATGCTAGCTAGGACCACGAGCAGTAAGAGTGCCAGCACAGTGATAAATATATACAGAGGGATGTGCCGTCTTTGCTGTGAGCGTTGAACAGGAATCGGTTGTATGGGGGTATAAGGTGGCGGTGGTGGCATCTGCGAGAACGGTGCCGCTTGTTGATAAATTACTACGTTTGGTGGTGTGTTCACCATTGGCGAAATTGGTATGGGTGCTGAATTACCCGACATACCCGGTAGAAGCGGTAACTTGCCCGTTTGAGCGGAAAGAGCAGGGTTATTTGGGCTGCTTGCCGTTACTTTGATGGCCCCTGTTGAATGAGTTGTCAGTGCTTTTGCTGCTGGTTGCGGCTGCGTTGTTGGTTGCACCACTGGATATTTGCCGGAGACCGCGGGAAGTGGTTGTGACTGCGATGCAGCAGGCATGGGTCGTATCGGCATGGTATGGCGCGGTGTGGCTGGTTGTGATGGGAGTTGTGGTAGTGGTTGCGAAACGCCTAGCAGTGTCTTGTGATATTGCTGTCCTTGTGAGGGCTGCTGTGCCGCTTCATGGGCTTTAGCTTGCTCAACGGCTGAATGTGGCAGGGTAATCGTCGATTGAATGGCGTAAGCATCAGCAACAGCTGCTCCTAGCAGCGAGGCCAAGGAAAAACGGTTGGCTGTGTCCTTAGCCAGCGCACGGAGAATCACTTCTGACAATGCTGGTGGTATAGCTGGATTAATCAATATGGGTGGCGTGGGTAGCGTATTGATATGGTTCATCATGACCGCGACCGAACTTGAGTCGCGGAAGGGCTGAACGCCTGTGCAGAGCTCGTAGAGCAAAACACCCAATGCATAAATATCACTACGATTATTCGCGGGTTCTCCTTTAGCTTGCTCTGGCGAGATATAGGTAGGAGAGGGAATAGTCGAGATATGGCCAAAGAGTTGTTCAAAGCCAAAATCGGTCAGCATTGGCTCACCATCACCAAGGTGTGATGTATTGTTGCGGTCAAGCAAGATATTGCTGGGTTTAATGTTGCCATGAATAATCTCTTGCTGATGGGCATAATCGATGGCAACGCCCAGACTGGTGAAGAGGTATACGATCTCTGCTGGCGTGGGAAACTTTCCTTTATGCGAGGTTTTTGCTAAATAGTCAGCAAGCGTTTGCCCTGTGATATATTGTGAAACGATATAGGCTGACATGCTGTTATCTGCTTGCGAAGGACGAGAAACAGCAACATTCTGTACACGCACAATATTTGCATGATGTAATGCCGTAAGACGTTGTCCTTCTTGCGTGAAGCGAGCCAAAAATTGAGGATCGGATTGTAGATCAGTATGGATGATTTTAACGGCAACATCATGGTGCTCTTGCAGATCGTAGGCCTGCCATACTTCGCCTACATTCCCCCGACCCACCTGGTGCCGTAATTCATACCTTCCTAAACGGCGCGGGGTAGTGGTCATAGAAAGCTTCCTCTCACCGAGCGACACTCGACTTGTATAACATATCAACAGTACCATACCAGATAAAGGTACGTCTGTTCAAGAGGGTAGGACGGAAATGCTATCTGTTAGGGCAATTTTCTGTTATAATAGCACCCGTCAGGAGGAAAAGAAATAGGTGCGTTTTGGTCTTCAAGATGTCAAAAAGTCGATCCAGCGGCGCGGTGGGGCTGCGGGAACTTTGGCGGTCTCATTACATTTTTTGCAAGGAGGCGAGCTACAGCATGAGCTTGCACGCCTGATTGCCTATCATGAAGCATTGCTTGGGCAGACACGTAAACAGTTTTCACACGATGATGCCCGCGCCTGTGTTGCTGACTATCGGCTTGCTCATTGTTTGCTTGCCACTCTCAGTCGCTGGTATAGCTGGCAACAACGTGCATGGCCCGAAGTAATAGCGCAAATAGCGCATGCCCTTCCTCCTGAGATCACCTCATCAGTGCAATTACGCCTCGCGCTCTATGATTATGTCAATGCACACTATCATGGATTTTTAGAGGCGCAACAGCGTAGCGCAGCATTGCAAGCGTTTGCGCAAGTCTATCAGTTACAAATCAGCGATCTTGAGTACTTGCTTGCGCTCGATAATGAAGATGAAGCTGTGCTGATACGGGAGAGCGCACAGGCTCCAGACCCGCAGGATGTTGCTATTTTGTATAATCAGTGGGCCTTTGAAGCTGCGCTCTTCAATGCCTCACAGGTACGAATGGTGATCGATTGTCAAGCCTTCGGGCGCACCGCGACAGAGCAGGGAACGCCTGTGGGGACAGGGGTGGGAGCGGTGATTAAACGTCTCTGTTTTCTGGCACGGAAGCTCGGCGTCTACTATGATCTCGCCTATGATGAGCCGCTCGCGGGAACGCCACCACTGCTGACACTTACACTGTATGGGCCACAGGAGGTGACAGGCACCGCTCAACAATACGGCTTGCGTTTGGGGCGGCTGTGCAGGCTTTTATTAGGCTATACGCTTCCTTATGTTGAAGCTGGACGAAATGGCCGTGGCAAAAGAAGTAACAAGGCAACGCTTTCCGGAGGTATTGTAGAGGCAGGGGCAACGGTGCATTTTCTCCAGCGCAGCTATCATTTTGCCATTGATGCGCACGTCTTGCAGGCTATCAGCAAGGAAAGCACACCCAATGCCTCTGCCCAAAATGACCTGCACGCTCCCATTGACGGTGGCGATCAATTCGCTGCAAAAGCCCGCCTTAACGAGGCTCCTGAGGCTCAGAGTGCTGTTTTCGATAGTAGTATAGAACAATCCTTCGCTGAAGCGTTTAGCGCATTAGCACGTAGCCAGGGCGTTGATGGCTGGCGTCTGGAACGCGAACCGGAACCACTGCTGCTTGAGCAGAGTATATTTATCCCCGACTTTGCTCTGACCCGTGCCCAACATCGCATCTATGTAGAAATCCTCGGTTTTTGGACGCCTGCCTATCGTGAGCGTAAAGTGCAAAAGCTACTCCAATTGCGTACGCGCGATGATTTACTGCTGGCTATTCCGCTGGATGCGAAAGAGGCATTTAGCGCGATTGCCACGTCGTTCCCTATCGTGTACTATAACGGGCAGCTATCCGCGACGGAGGTCATACAATCGTTGCGTCTACACTACGACGACTTCGCGACGCGCCTTGCCGCAATTGATCCTACCTATGTACGTACACGCGTGCTGACAGAGCAGGTGATGAGTGAGCGCATGTGCTATGAGTTGCTTGACTGTTATCGCCGTTCAGAACTCATGGTAGCTACAGAGCAGGTTGTCGATGAAGAGATTGTCTTCCTCTCCGGTCTGGGCCTCTATGCGAAGACATGGATGAACAGTGTAGAGCTAGCCTTTCTTGATTGGATGAATACTGCACAACGAGTTGCACTCTCTGTCGCTTTCACTGAAATACGAACACGTTGGCAAGCCTTCGTCCATTGTGAAGACATGGGCCTAGAAGCGTTGATCGCGACATGGCCCGGTGTAGAGATCAATCACAGTTCTATTTTCGATGCGACGGTGGAACTGGTGGATGCTCAAGCTACACCAACTGCCTCATCCCCGCCTTTCCTGTTAGCAACGGCAGTAGAGACCGTACAACCGCTAAAGAGGCAGCTCCGTGAGCGACGCGCTAGTATTATAAAGAAGCGCAGCGAGGACGAGACAACGCAGGGAGACCTCTGGTCATAAGCTTGAGGCAAGTGCGTGTTTTATGCGTTTGTACGCGCATAAGCGAAAACTATGATATATCTCGTTTGCTCTGATACAACGTATAGAATGCCCAAACACTTCCATATTACAATATAGTGCAATATGCCACCTGTTACATGTTACTTATGGGGGCTTTATACGTATATAATATACGCAAGAGTAAATAGAACGCGTCTATAGAACAGCGATACAGTATACACAGACCTGAGATGCTTACCAGAAGGGTGAGGGACGAGTAATTATCTTTATCTTCTTTTTCTTGCTCCTAACATATATTCATGTGTACTCAGGCTGGCACAAACAAGCTTGTTCAATCGGTTAAACAGTATCTATCAGTGTGAAGCGAAGCAGTATCAAGGGTGGGGCGTACAAGGGTACATCGGGCACAGACAGAGAACAGACAGACCAATGGGATGCCTGTAAGTACATTTGGTGCTTATAGGCATCTTGCGTTGTTCTTTTGCTGTCTGTTTTATACATGCTCCTCCTTAACAAAGCGTAACGGCGAGTCATGACGAGAATGGTGCCGAAACTGGTAAATTTGTTCTACATAGGTATTGACAGGTTCAAGGAACTTGTGTATAATGCACTTGTTTTATTAGAACATACGTTCTGGTACTCTCAATAAATTAGGAGAGGATGGTGACAATGTGGATCAGCGTCACATTCAACGCACCAGATCAATGTCTGTGAGGCAAGCACAGACCAACCCCGATGTATTCGATGAGGAATATGACGACATATGGCCTTCACGCAAGCCAACCAGCACACGCCGTTACACCACTGATGTCAAGGCAGAGACAGATCGCACACGAGGGGACATGCAGCCCCCCCCATCGCGAGCAGGGTATATCACAGGGAGTGGGAGTGGTCGCAAGAACAGCATACCTCCGCGACGTACCGCGACTCAGACACATCTTCCGGTCGTGCAAACGCCCCAACCCACTCCGCGCCGACGCCCGGCTGAGGTGGATGATGAAATTGAACCACAGCGGAGTGGAGGGCTACCAGACACACGAAGTGGTGGGGTCCGCTTGCACTGGCTATTCTACGTTGGTGTATCTATGTTAGTGATGGTTGTCGCATGGTTTGCATTCACCTCACTGATGAGTTGGTGGCAAGTGACCCAGGACGATTTGCATTATGGTCGTCCGCGCACCTACCAAACAGATTTTGTGGTTGGTCACAACCATGACACTAGTTCGAGCCCGACACATTTTATAGCCATTAATCTCAATAGGCATATACAGATTATTGAATTTCCTGGTGGTGATTCGTCGAAAGCGAAAATCTATGTTGGTCCAGTTTTGATTGGACAAGGACAAGACCTGGCAGTAGCCACATTGACTTTCAAAGATGTCAATGGCGATGGCAAGGTGGATATGATTGTGAGCGTGCAGGCGAGCCGCTTTATCTTTATCAATGAAAATGATTCTTTTCGCCCGGCACGGCCAGGCGAATCTATTCAATCGGTATAACGTGAAAACGTGCCAGGGTAGTGCGTTGGAGCGAGGTCAGGCCAGCATTCTCATGAGAATGCTGGCCTGACCTCGCTCCAACGCACTACCCTGGCACGTTTTCACGTTATACCGATTGAATAGATTCGCCTGGCCGTGCCGGGCGAAAAGAATCATTTTCATTGATAAAGATAAAGCGGCTCGCCTGCACGCTCACAATCATATCCACCTTGCCATCGCCATTGACATCTTTGAAAGTCAATGTGGCTACTGCCAGGTCTTGTCCTTGTCCAATCAAAACTGGACCAACATAGATTTTCGCTTTCGACGAATCACCACCAGGAAATTCAATAATCTGTATATGCCTATTGAGATTAATGGCTATAAAATGTGTCGGGCTCGAACTAGTGTCATGGTTGTGACCAACCACAAAATCTGTTTGGTAGGTGCGCGGACGACCATAATGCAAATCGTCCTGGGTCACTTGCCACCAACTCATCAGTGAGGTGAATGCAAACCATGCGACAACCATCACTAACATAGATACACCAACGTAGAATAGCCAGTGCAAGCGGACCCCACCACTTCGTGTGTCTGGTAGCCCTCCACTCCGCTGTGGTTCAATTTCATCATCCACCTCAGCCGGGCGTCGGCGCGGAGTGGGTTGGGGCGTTTGCACGACCGGAAGATGTGTCTGAGTCGCGGTACGTCGCGGAGGTATGCTGTTCTTGCGACCACTCCCACTCCCTGTGATATACCCTGCTCGCGATGGGGGGGGCTGCATGTCCCCTCGTGTGCGATCTGTCTCTGCCTTGACATCAGTGGTGTAACGGCGTGTGCTGGTTGGCTTGCGTGAAGGCCATATGTCGTCATATTCCTCATCGAATACATCGGGGTTGGTCTGTGCTTGCCTCACAGACATTGATCTGGTGCGTTGAATGTGACGCTGATCCACATTGTCACCATCCTCTCCTAATTTATTGAGAGTACCAGAACGTATGTTCTAATAAAACAAGTGCATTATACACAAGTTCCTTGAACCTGTCAATACCTATGTAGAACAAATTTACCAGTTTCGGCACCATTCTCGTCATGACTCGCCGTTACGCTTTGTTAAGGAGGAGCATGTATAAAACAGACAGCAAAAGAACAACGCAAGATGCCTATAAGCACCAAATGTACTTACAGGCATCCCATTGGTCTGTCTGTTCTCTGTCTGTGCCCGATGTACCCTTGTACGCCCCACCCTTGATACTGCTTCGCTTCACACTGATAGATACTGTTTAACCGATTGAACAAGCTTGTTTGTGCCAGCCTGAGTACACATGAATATATGTTAGGAGCAAGAAAAAGAAGATAAAGATAATTACTCGTCCCTCACCCTTCTGGTAAGCATCTCAGGTCTGTGTATACTGTATCGCTGTTCTATAGACGCGTTCTATTTACTCTTGCGTATATTATATACGTATAAAGCCCCCATAAGTAACATGTAACAGGTGGCATATTGCACTATATTGTAATATGGAAGTGTTTGGGCATTCTATACGTTGTATCAGAGCAAACGAGATATATCATAGTTTTCGCTTATGCGCGTACAAACGCATAAAACACGCACTTGCCTCAAGCTTATGACCAGAGGTCTCCCTGCGTTGTCTCGTCCTCGCTGCGCTTCTTTATAATACTAGCGCGTCGCTCACGGAGCTGCCTCTTTAGCGGTTGTACGGTCTCTACTGCCGTTGCTAACAGGAAAGGCGGGGATGAGGCAGTTGGTGTAGCTTGAGCATCCACCAGTTCCACCGTCGCATCGAAAATAGAACTGTGATTGATCTCTACACCGGGCCATGTCGCGATCAACGCTTCTAGGCCCATGTCTTCACAATGGACGAAGGCTTGCCAACGTGTTCGTATTTCAGTGAAAGCGACAGAGAGTGCAACTCGTTGTGCAGTATTCATCCAATCAAGAAAGGCTAGCTCTACACTGTTCATCCATGTCTTCGCATAGAGGCCCAGACCGGAGAGGAAGACAATCTCTTCATCGACAACCTGCTCTGTAGCTACCATGAGTTCTGAACGGCGATAACAGTCAAGCAACTCATAGCACATGCGCTCACTCATCACCTGCTCTGTCAGCACGCGTGTACGTACATAGGTAGGATCAATTGCGGCAAGGCGCGTCGCGAAGTCGTCGTAGTGTAGACGCAACGATTGTATGACCTCCGTCGCGGATAGCTGCCCGTTATAGTACACGATAGGGAACGACGTGGCAATCGCGCTAAATGCCTCTTTCGCATCCAGCGGAATAGCCAGCAGTAAATCATCGCGCGTACGCAATTGGAGTAGCTTTTGCACTTTACGCTCACGATAGGCAGGCGTCCAAAAACCGAGGATTTCTACATAGATGCGATGTTGGGCACGGGTCAGAGCAAAGTCGGGGATAAATATACTCTGCTCAAGCAGCAGTGGTTCCGGTTCGCGTTCCAGACGCCAGCCATCAACGCCCTGGCTACGTGCTAATGCGCTAAACGCTTCAGCGAAGGATTGTTCTATACTACTATCGAAAACAGCACTCTGAGCCTCAGGAGCCTCGTTAAGGCGGGCTTTTGCAGCGAATTGATCGCCACCGTCAATGGGAGCGTGCAGGTCATTTTGGGCAGAGGCATTGGGTGTGCTTTCCTTGCTGATAGCCTGCAAGACGTGCGCATCAATGGCAAAATGATAGCTGCGCTGGAGAAAATGCACCGTTGCCCCTGCCTCTACAATACCTCCGGAAAGCGTTGCCTTGTTACTTCTTTTGCCACGGCCATTTCGTCCAGCTTCAACATAAGGAAGCGTATAGCCTAATAAAAGCCTGCACAGCCGCCCCAAACGCAAGCCGTATTGTTGAGCGGTGCCTGTCACCTCCTGTGGCCCATACAGTGTAAGTGTCAGCAGTGGTGGCGTTCCCGCGAGCGGCTCATCATAGGCGAGATCATAGTAGACGCCGAGCTTCCGTGCCAGAAAACAGAGACGTTTAATCACCGCTCCCACCCCTGTCCCCACAGGCGTTCCCTGCTCTGTCGCGGTGCGCCCGAAGGCTTGACAATCGATCACCATTCGTACCTGTGAGGCATTGAAGAGCGCAGCTTCAAAGGCCCACTGATTATACAAAATAGCAACATCCTGCGGGTCTGGAGCCTGTGCGCTCTCCCGTATCAGCACAGCTTCATCTTCATTATCGAGCGCAAGCAAGTACTCAAGATCGCTGATTTGTAACTGATAGACTTGCGCAAACGCTTGCAATGCTGCGCTACGCTGTTGCGCCTCTAAAAATCCATGATAGTGTGCATTGACATAATCATAGAGCGCGAGGCGTAATTGCACTGATGAGGTGATCTCAGGAGGAAGGGCATGCGCTATTTGCGCTATTACTTCGGGCCATGCACGTTGTTGCCAGCTATACCAGCGACTGAGAGTGGCAAGCAAACAATGAGCAAGCCGATAGTCAGCAACACAGGCGCGGGCATCATCGTGTGAAAACTGTTTACGTGTCTGCCCAAGCAATGCTTCATGATAGGCAATCAGGCGTGCAAGCTCATGCTGTAGCTCGCCTCCTTGCAAAAAATGTAATGAGACCGCCAAAGTTCCCGCAGCCCCACCGCGCCGCTGGATCGACTTTTTGACATCTTGAAGACCAAAACGCACCTATTTCTTTTCCTCCTGACGGGTGCTATTATAACAGAAAATTGCCCTAACAGATAGCATTTCCGTCCTACCCTCTTGAACAGACGTACCTTTATCTGGTATGGTACTGTTGATATGTTATACAAGTCGAGTGTCGCTCGGTGAGAGGAAGCTTTCTATGACCACTACCCCGCGCCGTTTAGGAAGGTATGAATTACGGCACCAGGTGGGTCGGGGGAATGTAGGCGAAGTATGGCAGGCCTACGATCTGCAAGAGCACCATGATGTTGCCGTTAAAATCATCCATACTGATCTACAATCCGATCCTCAATTTTTGGCTCGCTTCACGCAAGAAGGACAACGTCTTACGGCATTACATCATGCAAATATTGTGCGTGTACAGAATGTTGCTGTTTCTCGTCCTTCGCAAGCAGATAACAGCATGTCAGCCTATATCGTTTCACAATATATCACAGGGCAAACGCTTGCTGACTATTTAGCAAAAACCTCGCATAAAGGAAAGTTTCCCACGCCAGCAGAGATCGTATACCTCTTCACCAGTCTGGGCGTTGCCATCGATTATGCCCATCAGCAAGAGATTATTCATGGCAACATTAAACCCAGCAATATCTTGCTTGACCGCAACAATACATCACACCTTGGTGATGGTGAGCCAATGCTGACCGATTTTGGCTTTGAACAACTCTTTGGCCATATCTCGACTATTCCCTCTCCTACCTATATCTCGCCAGAGCAAGCTAAAGGAGAACCCGCGAATAATCGTAGTGATATTTATGCATTGGGTGTTTTGCTCTACGAGCTCTGCACAGGCGTTCAGCCCTTCCGCGACTCAAGTTCGGTCGCGGTCATGATGAACCATATCAATACGCTACCCACGCCACCCATATTGATTAATCCAGCTATACCACCAGCATTGTCAGAAGTGATTCTCCGTGCGCTGGCTAAGGACACAGCCAACCGTTTTTCCTTGGCCTCGCTGCTAGGAGCAGCTGTTGCTGATGCTTACGCCATTCAATCGACGATTACCCTGCCACATTCAGCCGTTGAGCAAGCTAAAGCCCATGAAGCGGCACAGCAGCCCTCACAAGGACAGCAATATCACAAGACACTGCTAGGCGTTTCGCAACCACTACCACAACTCCCATCACAACCAGCCACACCGCGCCATACCATGCCGATACGACCCATGCCTGCTGCATCGCAGTCACAACCACTTCCCGCGGTCTCCGGCAAATATCCAGTGGTGCAACCAACAACGCAGCCGCAACCAGCAGCAAAAGCACTGACAACTCATTCAACAGGGGCCATCAAAGTAACGGCAAGCAGCCCAAATAACCCTGCTCTTTCCGCTCAAACGGGCAAGTTACCGCTTCTACCGGGTATGTCGGGTAATTCAGCACCCATACCAATTTCGCCAATGGTGAACACACCACCAAACGTAGTAATTTATCAACAAGCGGCACCGTTCTCGCAGATGCCACCACCGCCACCTTATACCCCCATACAACCGATTCCTGTTCAACGCTCACAGCAAAGACGGCACATCCCTCTGTATATATTTATCACTGTGCTGGCACTCTTACTGCTCGTGGTCCTAGCTAGCATCGGCGTGGATCTGCTCTCGCACCGCTCAATTCAGGCGGGAGCAACGGTCGGGCATGTATTTTTCCAGGATGATGCCTTAAGTCATGACGACCTGCTACACATCGAGCTACAGAATGTGCCTTCGTCCTCTGCGAATCAACAGCAGATAGCATGGCTACAAGAAAACAGTGGCGTTACTTTACCACTGGGAACCTTGAATATACAGAATGGTTCTGCTTCATTATCGTATGCGGGAGATGCTCAGCATACTAACCTCCTTTCCGTTATTCATCGCGTCTTCGTGACCGTAGAAAATAGTGGGAAGCAAGTGTCATCCCCCCACGGGCCTATCCTCTACAGTGCTCAGTTTGATGCCTCATGGTTCCCTTATCTCAAAAACATCCTGTACTCCACGCCCGATCTGCCCACAAATACAGGGGTCGTTAGCGGAACCATCGATGCACTAAAATCTATTGATGATAAGGCATCCAGTGTTGTTGATAGTTTGCGTATAACGCATGACTACGCGCTAGCACAACGACAGGCAACGCGCATTATCGAGATCATTGATGGTACGCAATATGCAGTCAGCAGTGGCGATCAACCCGCCACAGTGCCCAGCATGTTGAGCGTTCCCGTTGGACTCTTCTCTTCTCCCGCACACAAAGGCTATCTCGATGTGCTTTCCTCCCAACTCGATAAGATGCAACAGAGTGCCAACAACAATGCACCATTACAGACGCATATACAACATGTGCGCAACGCCATTGGCGACCTCAAAGATTGGTTACAAAAACTACGTGCTTACGACGTTCAACTAGTGAAGGCTGCTAGCCTGAATGACCCAGCACTCGTAGGTGTAGCTCTCCAACTCAAGCAGATAGCAGCCGACTCTTACACAGGGCGCACTGTCCCGCCCAGTACGGGGCCGCAGCCGATAGCGGGGTCTGCTGGTGCCTATCAAGCGTATGTTGAATGTCAGTACATGGCAACACTGGATGTAAAACAGATGTAATAATCGAGGTGAGTTGCTGATGCTAACGATTATTGCATGATCGTTAGCATCAGTAACTCACCTATCCTTGCAAAACTGTGTTGCTATATACACTGATACTGTGACATACTTCATTGACATAGCCGAGATTATCATAAATAATTAAGGTAGTATTGCACAGACTATCCTTTCTTTGTCATTTCATGCTGTACAACCACACAGGAATAAAAGCTGTACAGTAGAATGTAGGGCTATATATATGAGTACGAATCAGCAAACCCTCGGGCATTATGAACTACAACAGCATCTTAGCAGTGATATGCTTACCGAGAGTTGGAAAGCATTCGATACACAGCAACAACGCTATGTTCTTCTGAAAAAATTACGTGTGCCACCGCAGAGCAGTCCAGAGTCTCTGGGCTCGTTCCTCGGTGCCACGCGTCCCTTGCTCTCATTGCGGCATCCCAATATTGCCTCAGTACTTGATATTCAAGCGACACCAGATATACCAAATGCCTATATCGTTACTGACTATATCGATGGGCCATCACTCGTGGACTACCTGCACATGAACTCACACCAGGGACGATTTCCACAAGGGGCCGACCTCGTGCGTATGCTCACTCCGATTGCTGCGGCCATCGATCATGCCCATCAACAAAATATCGTTCACGGTGGCATCATGCCAAGTGCTATTGTCTTGGACAAGCACGTGACGCCAGAAGTATCCAAGCTCACCGATTTTGGCATCCATCAACTGTATAATCCACGTGCCCTCCCTTTAGCCAACACTCAGTATATGGCACCCGAATTAGCGCAGGGCTACGCGGGTACAAACAGCAGCGACCTGTACTCATTAGGCGTGATCCTTTATGAGCTTTGCACAGGCGTAGTGCCTTTTCAGGGTGATACCCCTGCCGAGGTTATGGTTCAGCATATTCACAACACACCCTCATCGCCCATCGTTTTTAATCCACAACTCCCACCCGCGATGACGGCGGTGATTATACGGAGCCTCTCGAAAGACCCAGCCGCACGCTTTGCCAGTGCAGGCGCACTAATTGTGGCTATCGCACGGGCCTATCATCTGCCCACACAAAATACGCCCAGTTTTTCTGGTATCGTAGCCAACCCGAATGACTCAATGAATAGTGCTACCTATCTCAGCCCCGTTTCTCATCCTGGACTGGCGGCAGCGACGCCTCTTGTTGCCGCCCCCTCATTTTCACAGGTGCCGACCACGGCCAACACGCCGCAGCGAGCGACGGCTACAACGCCTACCCCAACGCCATCTATACCGCCTACCGCACCCAGGCGACGTAATAACCGTGCGTGGTATATCACTGCGGTCATCGTTCTGATTGTGGTATTACTCAGTGGGGCGGTAGGAGCCTACATGCTGCTATTCAGCGGACGCCCAGCAACCCCTGCGACACAGGCTATTGCGGGTCATGCCTACTTTGTCAGTAGTGGCTTGCTTGGACTCGTGGGCAATCAAGGCATCGCGGATGGCATGAAAATTGACTTGCAGAACGTTTCCGATCCACAATCCGGCAAAAGCTATTATGCTTGGCTGCTCAGTGACAACGACACAAATCTCGATATCTCCCCCATTCTCTTGGGAGCGTTGACAGTCGATCACGGACGCGTAAGCTTTTCGTACACAGGCAATACACAACATAACAATCTGCTCATCAACTATAGCCGTTTTCTGATCACGGAAGAGGATGCCAACTCAACACCATCAAATCCGTCTCTTGATGCCGCGACCCATCGTTACGCAGCCGTTTTCTCACAAAAAGGCCACGTCGTCGGTGCTACACCCGTATATAGCTTGCTCGATCATATCCGCCACCTACTCGCACAGGACCCAAAGCTACAAAAAGCGGGTCTCACTGGTGGTCTGAGCACTGGGCTCTTCAAGAACAGCGAAAAAATTCTGGAGTGGGCCGGTAGCGCACGCGACGCGCTGCAACATGGAGATACTGCGTTTGCCCGTCGCCAGTTGCTACGTATTCTGGACTACCTGGATGGCTCACAGTTTGTCGGTACAGAACCCTTGCCCGCTGATTTGAGCGCGCAACCGGTCATCGTTGACCCGGTGATTGCACGTGTGGCCCTGCTCACCATTTCGGCCCAGCAGGACCCGCCAGGCTACTTAAAGCATATCGGTAATCACTTACGTGAAATTGTGACGTTAGCTGACACAACACCGGAACAACGTGCGCTAGCAGTGCAGATCAATAGTGCCATCGACAACGTGGTGGCTCTATTAACCTCCGTCCACGTCGATACGATCAATTTGCTCAAGCTCGATCCGGCAGCTATGACGCAACCAGCTGCATTAGCGACCATGAACCAAATCACCGTGCTGACAAACAATGCCTTCGTTGGTCAGCTTGACCCGAACACCATTACGGTCCGTGAAGGTGTCGTGCAGATTTACTATGCAGTTCAACGTCTGGCAACTTTTGATATCACAGCGTGCCAGGGAAGTAACCAAGCCAACCCATGCGCCTAAAAACATAGTAGATAGAGAGGAAGGACCTGTATGAGCACCAGTTCACAACGACTCGGAAAATATGAATTACTGGAACGCCTGGGCTTTGGGGGTATGGCTGAAGTATGGAAAGCCCTGGATACACAACTACAACGCAACGTCGCGATCAAATTGCTCCATGCCAACTTACGCGATGACCCCAGTTTCGCGACACGTTTTCAACGCGAAGCGCAATTTATCGCCCGCCTCCATCACCCTAATATCGTCAAGGTACACGACTTTCAGATCGCACAAACGACCAATTCTGCTGATAGTGCCAGACCCCTCGCTTACATGGTCATGGATTATGTTGAAGGGCAGACGCTGGCCGCCTATCTTCATGCAAACTCGCGCCAGGGATATATCCCTGAGCCACGGGTCGTCTTGCAACTTTTCACCTCGATTGGCAGTGCTATTGATTACGCCCATCAGAATAGTATGATTCACCGTGATATTAAGCCGGCCAACATTCTGCTGGATGCACACAATACCACCTTTAATCCCATGGGCGAACCCATTCTCACCGATTTCGGCGTGGCAAAACTGATGAGCAATACCGCGAGTGGTCTGAGTGGCACACAAGTTGGCACACCCCTTTACATCTCACCTGAACAAGCCATGGGGGAGCCGGGTAATGAACGGAGCGACCTCTACTCACTCGGCATTATTCTCTACGAAATCATGACTGGCGTCACACCTTTTCGTGGCGACTCGCCACAGGAAGTCATGATGCAGCAAATTAATGCCGCACCACTCTCGCCAACGCTGATTAATCCGGCCATTCCACCCGCACTCTCACTCGTCATCTTGCGTAGCATCGCTAAAGAACCAGAGGAGCGCTTCGCCAGTGCATCGTCAATGGTTGCCGCCATCGCAGAATCGCTTCACTTACCTGTACCCGATGGCCTCGATACTCCTGCCTTTCCCTTGCAAGAAGCACGCCTTACGCCAACCGTGACACCGTTACTACCTGTCACAGCATTTTCAGGGCAGATGACACCACCACCATCCACCGTGCTGCAATCCGCTCCAGTTGGCATCAGTAAAGGCCGTATCACCAATGCTACAGAGGTGCCTACGCCATCGTTACCGGTACGCTCAGGCAACACGCCAATTCCGCCTGTTGCACCACGTCGCGGTGGACGTATGCGCTGGCTCGTGATCGCGCTCATTCTCCTCGTTGTCCTGGCAGGTTCCGGCATTGCTGGCTTTCTCTACCTCACGCGCCCAATCCCGCCAGTCGTTACCAGTCCCATCGTTGGACACGCCTTTTTCGTGAGTAGTGGTGATATCACGGTGGGCAGTGCTCAAGGCATTGCCGACACGCTGAAGATTGACCTGCAAATTCCTCCACCCGCCCAGGGAAAAAGCTACTATCTGTGGCTATTGGGCGACAAAGAGCCGATTGTGGTAAAGGACCAGACCGGTCCGGCTCCCGTGAAGGTTCCGCTTTTGCTCACAAATAACCTACCAGTGGTCAATCATAGTGTCCATTACATCTATGATGGCAAAGCCACCAATCATAACAATCTCATCTCTTATGGCAGTCGTTTGCTGATTACTGAGGAAGACGCGAACCTTCAGCCAGCCACCTATGCAAGCAACCATGCGGCATGGCGCTACTATGCGGAAATTCCCCAGACACCTATTCCGGGGGCTAGTGGAAAATTCAGTGCGCTCATCCACATCCGTCACTTGTTCTACAACGAGTCAAGCATCAACGTGCTTGGCCTTCCAGGTGGGCTTGATTTCTGGTTCTTTAGAAACACCGAGAGTGTGCTACAATGGTCGATAGGTGCGCGTGACGACTGGCACGGTGCAACGACTAGCGACACCGAGTACACGCTTATTCACGAACTACTCATTCGCATGCTTGATTACCTGGATGGCTCAGCGAATGTTCAGGTGGATGTGCCGCCTGGAACACCCATACTGGCCGACCCTGTCACGTCGCGTGTGGCCTTGCTGACGCTTAATCCCAAGCAACAAGTTCCTGCCCATTTTGACGTAGACCCACCAGGCTATGTTGATCACGTGCAGCTGCATATCAATCAGATATCCTTAGCAACGGACATTTCGCCAGAGATGCGTAAACTGACGGCAAGTATCGTTGATGCCACAAAAAATACAAAGGTCTGGCTACTCAACGCACATCAGGATATTGCACAACTTTTTGCAATGTCGCCGCAACAAATGAGAAGCGCACAGGCGGGCACCCTGCTCGATGACGCAGTGCAGCAAATGACCTATGCCTTTATTGGGCAACCTGATCCGGTGACCAATCAGATACACTCAGGCGTCTTACAGATGCACTATGCTATTCAGCAACTCGCGGCATTTATTGTTACCAGTAAGGTGCCAGCTACCATTTGAGGAGAGGAATAGACCTAACGCATGAGCATTAGCCCGCAACGACTAGGCAGGTATGAATTAGAAGAGCAACTTGGGCATGGCGGTATGGGTGATGTCTGGAAGGCTCTTGATACCCAGTTACAACGACATGTAGCTGTGAAGCTCTTACATGCAAACCTGCAAAGTGATCCTACCTTTGTCACGCGCTTCGAGCAAGAAGCGCGTGTCATTGCCTCGCTGCGCCACCCCAACATTATTGAGATCCATGACTTTGCCTCGGAGCAACAGAGCAACAACGATACTGTGGCCTATATGGTAATGGAATATGTCCCTGGCCAGACACTCGCCGATTATATTCGCAACACCTCGCGCAAACAACAGTTTCCGTCTGCAAACGATCTGGTGTATCTCTTTACCTCGGTGAGCCTAGCTATTGATTACGCCCATAGCAAGGGGACAATTCACCGCGATATCAAGCCTGCCAACATCTTGCTCGACCAGCGTCCACCCATCGTGCGAGCAATGGGCAAACCCATTGTGGCCGATTTTGGTCTGGCAAAACTCCAAAGCTCACCAACGCATACCGTCGTTGGCTCTATTCTCGGCACACCCAACTATATTGCACCCGAACAGGCACTGGGCAAGAGCGGTGACTATCGTTGTGACCTCTATTCGCTCGGCATCATTCTCTATGAGATTACGACCGGCGTCACACCATTCCGTGGCGAGTCGGTGATGGCCATTCTGCGTCAACACATACAAGAGCCGCCAACGCCACCAGCCCTGCTGAATCCAATGATTAGCCCTGCTCTTTCCGCAGTCATACTTAAAAGTATCGCCAAAAAGCCAGAAGAGCGTTATGCCAGTGCCTCGGAAATGACCATTGCCCTAGCACAAGCCTTAAACGTGGTAGCACCTACAACGCTGCTGCAACCACTACGCCCATCGACACAGCCAATTCAGGCTGGGGGAACAGGAAATGAAGTGCTGCCAGCAACTGCCTCTAACACCTCGCAGCCATCGTGGGCTGGCATAAGTTATCCAGGCCAGCCAAACGCGCTGACGCCATCACCTGCCGTTCAGCACACACCGCAACTACCGTCATTGCCCATTGAAGATGCGGCAACACATTACATAGCAAACTCCTCTGGACAGAAGCCACGCCACCGCGTCTGGCTCATCGCGTTCTCGCTGCTGGCACTGCTGCTTATCCTGGGCACCGGAGTTGGCTTGTACACGCTCACGCGACCACATAGCACACCCGCAACACCGACTGTTACAGCCACTGCCGCGGGACAAGTTCAATTTAGCAGTAGTACGGGCATCTCTTCCAACGGCTACGATGTCCTGCATATCAACCTGCATAACGTTCCGACTCCACCAGCAGGAAAAGTCTATTATGCATGGATCAATGGAGTTGGCTTGGAGGTAATAAATATTCCACGCTGGCAACTCACACCCAAAAATGGTGTTATCCAGGAAGATCATCTGACCTATGCAGGGTATAGCAATCTCTTACGCCCTAATAGTTTCTTTGAGATTACGCTCGAAGATGCAGCTATGGGGGTACCCACCATTCCGGCTCCAGATCCCAGTTTGCGTGCCTACTATGCCAAGCTTTCTAGCACCGCGACCACCTTTAATGTGATACATTGTGCGGGCAATGCGAACAGCTGCGCACTGGGTTAGCCTCAGGGAATGGGCTAGGGTTAACGTCTACGTTTCGCGATGTCTTCTTCCGTTGTGCCCGCTGTGACTAACTCATAGAGCAGGGCTTCACCAGCTTTCGGGCGCAGCACACGGCCCAGGCGCTGAATGTACTCGCGCTTGGTGCTATTGCCACTCACGATAATCGCCACGCGACAATCTGGTACGTCCACCCCCTCATTCAAGACCCGGCCCGAAACCAGCTTTGTGTATTGGCCAGCGCGAAAGCGTTCAAGGATAGCGCGCCGCTCCTCCGTTGGTGTCTTATAGGTAATGCTCGGTAGACAGAGGCGACGACTAATTTCATCCACCACCTGATTGTATTCCGAAAAGAGAATCACCTGATCGTTGGCATGCTTAGTAAGCAAACGCTCGATTTCGGCATACTTTGCGGGCGCATTCATGGCGATATCACGCGTCTCACGCCACGCCAACATAGCGGCTCGTGCCTCTGGGTCGCGGGCACTCATGTAAATCACTTTCTGCTGAAAATCTTCTGGTGAACGGATAATAATATGCCGCCTGCGCAAGAAGGAGCGATAGATATTCCGCTGCTCGGCGTACCGTGCCTCGTCCTCCGGGGAAAGGGCAATATCAATGCGCTCCTCGCGATATTGTGCCAGGAAACGCCCCTCGGTCAACTCGGCGGGCGAACGACGATACACCTCCGGCCCAATCAGTTCTTCCAGTTCGGCATGCGCCATATCGCTGCGTTCAGGGGTCGCGCTCAAGCCCAGACGTAGCGGCGTAAAGGCGCATTCCGCAATCATACGATAGGTGGGAGCTGGCAGGTGATGACATTCATCAAAGATCAGTAGGCCAAAGCGGTGTAATTCGCGTGGATAGAGCACAGCAGAGTCATAGGTAATAATCGTGATCGGTTTGAGGTCTTTTTCGCCACCGCCAAAGACGCCGATATCCTCGGCTGGTAGGGAAAGGGTAGAGCTCAACGCAACCCGCCATTGTTGCAATAGGTCAATCGTCGGCACCACGGCTAACGTCCATAAGCCCGTCTCAGAGATCGCCATAGCCGCCACAAACGTCTTGCCCGCGCCCGTTGGCAACACTACCACACCCGCACTACCATCCGCGAGCCAATTGGCAATCGCCTCTTCTTGATACGGGCGCGCCTCCAATGCCAACGTAGTAGCAAACGGCAATGCGGGCCGCTCCTCAAACGTCACTTGAAACGGCGTCTGCTGCCTTCGCAACGCCTGCTTCACCTGCGCGAAATAGAACGGCGGCACGCGCAAAAAGCTATGACGCATATCCTGCTTCATCCGTCCACGTACCGCAACAGGCAAGTACGCACCGAACAGTCGCTCTTGCATCAGCGGCAATGCCTGGGACAACAGATCAGTTGGCGGCGTGATGATGAGGTCACGCCCCCGTAACTCGAGTGTGGTGATGGCCATACAGAGCGTTTTCCTTTCCTCATACTACCTTAGACGAAAACTATAATAGAGAATAGAGAGGCTTGTCAAGAGAAGCCTTCCGCCCTAATACTGACATGCTGTCCCACAATGTGGTAAAATGGCAAGGAGAGCAACCACTATTTCCAAACAGATAAGGGAGAAAAAACCCATGGTGCAGTCAGAGGAAGCAAAGGAAGAGCAGCGTGATAGCGGAGGAGTTCAGGTTATTGCACGAGCAGCGAAAATTTTACGAGCACTCGTCGGCCACCCTGAAGGCCAGAGCTTGTCACAAATCGCCAGAGAGGTAGGGCTAGCCAGATCAACTGTTCATCGCATCGTGCTTGCACTTGAATCAGAGCACTTCGTGACTACCGCTACCCCCAATGGACGTATCCGCCTCGGTCTCGGTCTCGCACCTCTGGCGGCTTCGGTGAACACTGAACTGCGTGATGAACTTCATCCTTATTTGGAGCACCTCTCCGCTGAAGCTGACGAGACGGTTGATCTTTCAGTGTTGAAGGAAGATGGAGTCTTCTTCATCGATCAAATCGCCGTTCCACACCGCCTACAAGCAGTCTCGGCGGTCGGGGCCACATTTCCACTCTATTGCACTGCGCCCGGTAAAGCCCTTCTGGCCGAGTTGCCACCAGATGCCGTCGAACGCCTCCTTGCCAAGCCTCGTGAGGAATATACACCTTATACCATGACTGCCCGTGAGCAACTCTTGGAAGAGCTGAAACGCATTCGCCTTGAGGGAGTTGCCTATGATAGAGAAGAGTACACCATGGGAGTTTGCGCTGTTGGCACAGCCATACGAGACGTATTTGGTAATCTCGTTGCCATCTCAATGCCACTTCCCTCCATCCGTTTCTACCACAATGAACAAAAACTCGTCTCAATGCTTCTACAGGCTCGCGACCGCATACGGCAAGAATTCAGGACACGCTGACAGATATTCTCCCCCTCTTGACAAAGTGAAGCATTCTCAGTTATAGTTGCTTTGTACCATACTATGGTTATGTGTACCACCTTATGGAACACCATCGCAAAGCAAAGGAGCAGTGCAATGCCCTCTTCCACGCGAGACCTCCAATTCTATGACCTGAGCCATCCCTGGGGACAAGGGGCGCCGTTGTGGCCCTATTTCCCCGACATCAAGATTGAGCGTTTTCACTATCACGCCAAATCGGGCGTCCTCTCACAGCAGATTACTACCTTTATGCACAGCACCACCCATACCGATGCGCCCGCCCATGTCATCGAGGGCACACCCTTTATGGATGAAGTGCCCCTCGAATCGTTCTTCGGGACCGCCGTCGTCGTCTCCATCCCCAAAGGCAAGTGGGAAAAGATCATGCCCGAAGACCTTGAAAAGGCTCGACCCAAGATTGAACCCGGCGATATCGTCATCATTAACAGTGGCTGGCACAAATACTACGGCGACAATCGCAAATACTTCGCCTATTCGCCCGGCCTCTACAGTGAAGCGGGACAATGGCTGGCCGAGAAAAAGGTCAAAGCGGTGGGGGTAGATCAGCAGGCCCTCGACCATCCTCTCGGCACCGCCATCGGCCCTCATGGTCCCGGCGGTCCCCTCATGCCTGATGTGTGTGCCGAGTTTGAGCGCGAGACCGGAAAACCTGTCAAAGAGGCCTTCCCCGACTGGGAACCCTGCCATCGCTACTTGCTCGGCAACGGCATCGCAGGCTTCGAGAATGTCGGCGGTGACATCGACAAGGTAACAGGCATGCGCGTCACCATTGCCGCCTTCCCGATCCGTTGGGTCAAGGGCGACGGCAGCATTGTCCGTATGGTCGCGATCGTCGACCCCACAGGTGACTACCGTTTGTAAGATGTCCGCTTGCGAAGGAAGAAGGAGGCATGCGATGAAAGTAACACGCCTGGATGAGGCGGTTGCCTACTATCCACCCAAACACAGTTCAACCATACATGCCATGCACCTACAACATAAAAACCTTGGTGCTGACGCGCCCTACTGGGTGGGGTGTTCCTACTATCTGCCGGGCGGAACCGCAGAGTGGGATGCCTCGCCGCTGCACAAAATCTATGTCGTGCTCGATGGCGAATTGACGGTCTCCACGGAGCATGAAGAGACCGTCCTGCATGCGATGGATTCGGTCTATCTCGCCCCTAACGAGCGACGCGCGGTGCGTAACAACAGCAATCGGGTGGCGACGATGCTGGTCATCATGCCCTATAGCTCGTAGAAAGGGAGAATACCATCATGACAACAACTCACCCATCCTCCCTCTTCGACATCACAGGCAAAGTCGCGCTGATCACGGGTGCCACGGGTGGTCTGGGCGAGGCGGCGGCACAAGAACTGGCCGCGGTCGGGGTGAAGGTGATGTTAACGGCACGCAACGAGGGCAAACTGGCCTCACTCACCGCCGCGATCACACAGGTAGGGGGTAGCGCGGCTTACATAGTTGGCCGACCCGACGATGCCGACGAGGTGCGCCGCGTCGTCAAAGCCACCGTGGAGCAGTTCGGGGGCATCGATATTCTCATCACCATCGCGGGCGTCAATCATGTGCATCCCATCATCGAGTATCCCCTCGCCGAGTGGGAGGAGGTGATGGATGTCAACGTCAAGGGCACGTGGCTGGCCTGTAAAGAGGTGGGCCGCGTCATGATTGAGCAGGGACGCGGCGGCAAGGTGATTCTCATTTCATCAGCGCGTGGCGAACAGGGCATGGCGAACTATACCGCCTATTCGCCCTCGAAGGCGGCGATCAATCTTTTGACGCGCTCATTGGCCTGTGAATGGGGCAAATACGGCATCAATGTCAATGCCATCGCTCCAACGGTATTCCGTACAGCACTGACGCAATGGATGTTTGACGATCAAGCGGTCTACAAAAACTTTCTCGTGCGTATCCCCCTCGGACGGCTGGGCGAACCACACGACTTGGTCGGTCCGATGATCTATCTCTGCTCACCTGCATCCGATTTTATGACCGGAGCCATCCTCGCAGTGGATGGAGGCTATGCCGCGGGCTAATAAGCGCCCTGCACTGGCAAAAGGAGGCAAGAACGTTATGAGCACCTTTGAGCCTATTACGATCGTTGGGGCCGGGTTGATGGGCCACGGCATTGCCCAGGTCTTTGCCGCGCATGGCCATCCCGTGCGGCTCTTCGACACCAATGCCACCATTCTGGCGGAAGCTCCCCAACGCATACGGGCGAACCTGACGCAACTGGCGGCGCATGGCGTCGGCGCCGAAACGGAGATCGAGGCCAGCATTGCACGGGTCTCCCTCATGCATGATCTGGCGGAGGCATGCGCTGGCACAGCCGTGGTGATCGAGGCGGTGAGCGAGAATATGCCGCTCAAACAGCGCATTTTCGCCGAGTTGGACCGCATCTGTCCTGCCAATGTCATTTTGTGCAGCAACACCTCGGTCATGAGCATTACCGAAATTGCCTCACAGTCGCAGGGCCGTGAGCGCATTGTGGGCACGCATTGGTGGAATCCGCCGTTTCTGATTCCCCTGGTGGAAATTGTGCGCACGGTCGATACGAACGTGTACGCGGTAGAGACGATCTACGATTTGCTGCAGCGAGTCGGTAAAAAGCCGGTGCGCGTCCACAAGGATGTGCCAGGCTTTGTGGGCAATCGTCTACAACATGCCCTGTGGCGCGAAGCCTTCGCCATCATTGACGAGGGCATCACAGATGCCGCCACCGTCGATGAGGTAGTGCGCAACGGCTTTGGCTTGCGTCTACCCGTGCTGGGTCCCGTCGCGAACGCCGATCTGGTGGGCCTTGACCTGACCCTAGCCATTCACGACTATATCTTACCGCATCTCAACCGTGACACCCAACCATCGGCCACCTTGCGGGCCAGAGTCGCCGAAGGAAAACTCGGCTTCAAAAGCGAGTCTGGTTTCCTGCCCTGGTCCGAGCAGGGGATCGCCGCCACGCGCGAGCACCTGGCCACCTACCTGATGCAGGCACTCATCGAGCAAGCACGCGATGAATAAAAAAGGGCAACGGAGTTGGTGCCCGCCCAGCACATCGCTTTACATTGCTTTACTACAAAGAAGTGAAATACCTATGAAAGGAAGTGTTTTTTATGACAACGCGGCAACCATTGCCAGAAGGCTATCACAAGACTACACAGCATGAATGGGAGATCATCGCCAACCACGAAATTCAAGGGGTGACTCCTGAGATGATCGATTGGTGGTGGGATCACATTGACAACACAGAGCGTTACAAATTGTGGCATCCAACCGATCACGTCTCGTTTGAGTGGCTGGTTTCCCCAGCAACAAACGGGCATGTCGGAGCCATCCAGCTTGTCCAAGAATACTTCAATGGTATCCCCGAAAACCCTCCAACCCTTCAGATTCGCTGGGAAGATGCCACAGGAGTAGATGCTGAATACAGTCATGTCCTTTTGGCAACAGGAATAGGTGAGCCACCAGCACGCTTGATGCATGAGTATGAGGCAACCCCTTTCGGGTCACGCATGCGCAGTCATTTTCATCTTCCCGCTGAAACACCGGAATTTATTATCAAATCGCTGTACGAACACAACAAACAGGAAATGGCGAATTTCGCGACCTTCTTACCCGACCTCTATCAATCTAGCACAGATGCATGATTAGCCAAAAGGCCAAGGGATACCCAAAATGTAAGTATCCTAGCTCAGTGAGTAGTGTTGTTAGCAAGTAATGCTAGCAGAAAGAGCAGCAGATGTATGAATAATGCCATACAAAAAGAAGCCTCCACACGCTGGTGGATGTTAGTGCTTCTGTCCCTGACGTTACTGGTGTTGACACTCAACTGGTTTGATGTTGCGGCAGCCTTTCCCCAGATCGGGCAACAGTTCCATCTGGATGTGTCACAACTATCCAATCTGATTGCCTTCTTTATTCTCGGTTTCGCCATCTTCCACATTCCAGCAGGTATCCTGGCCTACCGTATCGGTGTGAAGAACACGCTGCTCATCGGGTTGTTGCTGGAATCACTAGGTGGTATCGCGTGCGCTTTTGCCCCTAACTATGCATGGTTACTAGTATTACGCTTCCTCACGGGGGCTGGGGCTTCGTTTATCGTGGGCATGACCCTTGCATTGATCACCTCCTGGTTTCGTGGCCGAGAACTGGCACTCGCGATGGGCATTTCGGCGGGAGCATGCTTTACACTAGGTGAGGCTATTGCGCTCTTTGGCTGGGTGGGGGTCATCGGAGCCACTGGGTGGTCAACATCCATCCTGATTGGCGGCGTCTTTGGCTTGGTAGTTTTTGTGCTGTGCCTCCTTTTTCTGCGCGTGCCCAGCCATGAAGCGGTACAACTGGCGGCTGGGAAATTGAACTGGAGTGCGGTGAGGCGCGTCCTGAGTAATCGTGATCTCTGGCTTGTAGGGCTCAGTTTCTTTGGTGTCTACGGAGCGGGGTTAACGACGGCCCAGCTACTCACAACCTATCTGAGCCAGGTCTATCATTTACCACTAAGCACTGGCGGGCTGATCTCGGCTGTGTTCGTCCTGATGGCTATTCCGGGTTCAGTCGTCGGCGGCTTACTGGCAGACCGCACCAAAAACTTGCGGGCAGTCTTCGCTGTGCCCTGGGTTGTGTTGGGCGTGGTTCTAGCCCTGTTTTCGCCTCTAGGCTTGGCCGGTGTCTGGATCATGGTCCTGATAGCTGGGGCGTGCCAGCAATTCGGTTTCTCTGCCTGGGCCGCTGCTCCCGGTCACTACCGTGATCGCATCAACCCTGAAGATATTGCCACTGCCGAAGGATTGCTGCTCACCGTTTCGGGGCTAGGCGGATTTATTATCCCCGTCATCTTTGGTCTGATCGTAGCGAGTAGCGGATTTACAGCTGCCTTTGTCTTCGGTGGCATTGTCAGTATCGTCTTTGCCCTGATTGGCTTTGCGGCACGTGAACCAAAAAGCGTCAGCGCGACGGCGCTAGAGCCAATCGCATCGATAGAAGCGGCATTCGAGCTGCACCTGGAAGAACAGTAAGACATAGCGTTGTGGGGCGTGACAATACAGTCACGCCCCACAATTCGCGTGTGCTTAAAATTAGCAATGCAGTAGACATAGCCACTACTCACCTGCCGCTATGAATAATGGTGTTTGTTCTGGTCGCTCGGATAGCTTATCCTGTCGTTGGCGTTGCATGCTACTTTCTTGTAACAAAGACACAAAGGTATCAGCATATCCTTCTGACGCCCCCACTAACCTCTTACCTCCTAATTGTAGAAGTGCCTCATTCCCTGGTAGTGACGTAGCATCTGCCTGCCGAACATACAATAGGCGTTTCTGCGCCAAAGCACTCTTCGCGCCTTCCCATGTGCCACCTTTTATATCTGACTCTGCCACAATCACTATCTGAGCCAGTCCTGTTACTATCTTATTTCGCTCCATCGCACGACTCACAACCCAGGGAGCGTCTGGATGAAATTGGCTCAAGAGCAACACATTCCCCGTCTCGGCTCTTGCTTGCAAAGTACGAAACTGGACGCGACTCAGCTTCCGTATGCCATGAGGCAGCACGACAGTTGTATGGCCACTAGCACTCATTGCCCCGTCATATGCAGTGCGATCAATGCCACGTGCATTTCCGCTGATTACGTTAGCACCCTGGTTAGCCAGAAACTGAGCAGCGGCACGAGTAAAAGTGATGCTTGCCTCGTTAGCATTACGCGACCCAATAATGGCGATGGTTTGACGTTCTAGAGTACTCAAATCGCCCATATAAAAGAGTAAAGGGGGTATCTGATTGCGACCAAGAGCCTCTTTCAACAGTTTAGGATATTCAGCATCAAGTACGGTCATCATATGGATAGTATCACGCTGGAGCTGCTCCACAAGAAACGCCTGTGCCACCAGCTTTTCTTTTGCCTGCATTAACTTTTGTACAATTTTCTCGTTTAATTGACAGGTTTTCTTCCATTCCTCAACATCAGCAGCAAAAAACTCCTCTACCGTTCTTCCCAGTTGCTTGCACCATCTAACCAGAATGTCATTCACCTCACGAGTGCTTAAATGGCTTTCAAACACTAGCGCAAGCCAGCATCCCTGTTCTCGTAGATTCATTTTTCTTCCTCCTACTGATCATCCGAATGCAAAGTGCGTGTGATCGTAAATGGATAAACGGCTAATGCGCCATCTTTTCGCAGTGCCTTTGCAGCAGCACGCAAAGTATAACCAGAGTCATAAATATCATCAATAAGCAGCAAGGTATATCTTGCACAACTCTGAGGCGGATGAATAGAAAACGCATTTTTTACATTATGCTCTTTTTGCACAGCGTTCGTAAAATTCTTTTGCTCTTCTGTTGAACGTACCTTTACCAGCACTGGCAGATATCTTATATGTAGCATATCAGCGATACGACGTGCAAATACTTCTACGAGCTTCCCACTTTTGGTGGGGGGTACACTCACGATACCATTAATTTTCTCCAGTGAATCCCACATTCCGCAGAAGAGTTGAAGGTAAAAGAATTTCCAATACAGTACGGGAAAAAAATGTGGGTTATGATATAATTTCTGTAATAAAAGAACCCCATATCTAACATTGGAGCAGTCATGACAAAAGAATCCACGCCAGCAACAAGCGTTGCACTCTTCCAAGAAAAGACAGTCAGACGTGTCTGGTATCAGGACCGTTGGTATTTTTCCATCATTGATGTCATTGCCATCCTCACAGATAGTGATCGGCCCCGGAAGTATTGGAGTGACCTGAAAGTAAAGCTGGCAAGAGAAGGCTATGTTGAAGTGTCCGAAAAAATCGGACAGTTGAAAATGGAAGCTCCAGATGGAAGAATGCGTGTAACAGATGCCGCAGACACAGCTACTATTCTCCGTATTATTCAAAGTATTCCAAGTCCAAAAGCTGAGCCATTTAAGCGATGGCTGGCAGAAGTAGGGACACAACGCATTGAAGAAATCCAAAATCCAGAAATGGCTATGGAGCGCATGAGGAAAACCCTGGAAGCAAAGGGTTATCCAAAAGATTGGATAGACATGCGAATGAAAAGTATAGCTATTCGTAACGATCTCGTACAAGAGTGGGCCGACCGCGGCGCGAAAGAAGGAATTGAGTACGCGATCCTCACGAATGAAATAGCAAACGCGACGTTTGGCATGAGCATCCAGGAACACAAAAACCTTAAAGGACTCAAGCGGGAAAATGTGCGCGATCACATGACAAACCTTGAACTTATTTTAACGATGTTGGGGGAGGAAACCACAACAACACTCCATCAGGATCGGGACTCACAAGGCTTTACAGAGTTGCAGAAAGATGCAAGGGAAGG
Source organism: Ktedonobacterales bacterium (assembly GCA_038209195.1). Taxonomy (GTDB): domain Bacteria; phylum Chloroflexota; class Ktedonobacteria; order Ktedonobacterales; family Ktedonobacteraceae; genus JBBQXY01. The sequence goes on from JBBQXY010000003.1 coordinate 65,554, forward strand.
CGGCGAAGTTGCAGGAAGCACCAGAGAAGATATAGAGCAGCGAATCGGCAGGTCCGTTGTTAGTCCGACCAACTATCTGCATTTAACCGCAGGCAAAAAACGGGAAAAACCTCTAAAGTCAGAAAAGCAACAACAACTCCCCACAACAGACAATACATAACCCGTCTTTTTTTAATCACCCTAATAATATTTTACACAGCAGCATTTTGCAGCAGTTCCGCCTCAATGCGTTGCCGAATGGCATTGCGCACACGACGATAAACGGCCAATTGTTCCTCTTCGCTACCCGTAGCCTTTGATGGATCAGGAAAAGACCAGTGGAGTTGCCGTTTTGCGCCCACAAAGACGGGGCAGGCCTCAGCCGCCGCATCACACACGGTGATCACCGCGTCGAACGGCTGCGTGAGAAAACGCTCAAGCGTCTTGGACTCCTGACCTGAAATATCGATACCAATTTCAGCCATCGCGCGCAGAGCCAAGGGGCGCACATGCGTCGCCTCCGTACCCGCGCTGAATGCCTCAAAGCGATCACCAGCTAGAGCATTCAGCAATCCCTCAGCCATCTGAGAACGAGCCGAATTGTGCGTACAAATGAAGAGCACACGTTGTTTCATAGAGTTTCACCTTTCCTGCTCGCCCAAACGAAGAAGCAGGTTTCTTCTAGCTATCTTCCCTCAAGCCGATGCGTTGTTCTAGCTCGCGGGCGACGCTGTAGGGGTCACGGTCGCGTTTCGTCACATCCTCGACCAGTGTATTCCACTCGTCCTCGCTCACCTGCTGCTGCAAGTTGGTCACTACAGTGCGTAGAATAAGGTTGCGTATCTCGCTGCGTACCTGGCGTTGGGCGCGCTGCGCCAACGTACCGCTTGCAACGAGATACTCGTAATGCTCATGGATGAAATCCACCAATTTGGGGATACCCTCCCTTTTCAGAGCCATCGTCTTCAGCACGGGAATACGCCAACTGCCCTTGCGTCGATTGGGATCGAGGCTGAGCAGCATGGCAAGCTCGGCCACTGTTTGATCTGCCCCCGGCTTATCGGCCTTGCTAACCACGAAAATATCGGCGATCTCAAGGATACCTGCCTTGATCGCCTGCACCTCATCGCCCATCCCCGGCGCGCACACAACCAGCACCGTTTGCGCGGTCCGCATAACCTCGACCTCCGCCTGGCCCGTTCCCACGGTTTCAATAATCACGGGATCATAGCCTGCCGCGTCCATCGCACGCACCACATCACGCGTAGAGGCTGACAGACCACCCAAGCTGCCACGGCTCGCCATGCTGCGGATAAACACGTTTGGATCGCCCGCTAACTCCATCATGCGAATACGATCACCCAGAATCGCGCCGCCGCTAAACGGGCTGGTCGGGTCGATAGCAACAACCCCCACCTTGCAGTCACGCTGCCGTAATTCGCGCACAAGCTGTGTTACCAGCGTACTTTTGCCCGCGCCCGGCGCGCCAGTCACACCAACAATATGGGCCTTGCCCGCGTGCTGATGTAGCTCTGCGAGGTAGCCATGCACCTGTGGCACCTCGCTCTCAATCAATGTCACCATCCGTGCCAGTGCGCGGCGATCTCCACTTAGTAAGCGTTCAACAATATTTTGCAAGGTCGTTTACACCCCAACACTCAGGCGATCAGCCTGAATATTGTCCTGCACAAATTTGATGATCTCACCCGTGGGTGTGCCTGGACCGAAGCAACCTTTGATGCCCATTGCCTTAATCGCGGGAATGTCCTCATCTGGCAGAATGCCGCCCGCCGCCACCAGTATATCCGTCACATTATCCCGCTTGAGCAGTTCCATCACCTTTGGAAAGATTGCCATATGCGCGCCAGAGAGAATACTCATTAAAATAGCATCCACATCCTCCTGAATGGCCGCCTCGACGATCATTTCGGGCGTCTGGCGAATACCAGTATAGATAACTTCCATGCCAGCATCACGCAGCGCACGAGCGATCACCTTCGCACCGCGATCATGCCCATCTAAACCCGGCTTAGCAACTAATACACGGATTGGGCGAGTATCAGCCATAGGAGACTCCTTTGTCAAAAACATAGAGACCTTGGGCATCCCCTTGCGGGTGCCCTGACCTACAATAATCTCAGCTTATTTTTGTAGCATTTCTTCATACAGCGCACGAATAGCACGCTCCTGTTCCTGGTATAATCTATCCTGTTGTAATTCTACAACGGTGGAAGTCGCGCTGCAAGCAAGCATTAACTGCTTCGCACGCTCGCTGATTGGCCCTTTCTGCCTTGCCGTGCAATGTGGGATGGGAAGAGAGGCTAACACATGCTGCTCAATTTGTGGCTGCACCCATTTATAGGCCGTGTAGAGTGTATACACATACTCTTGTAACAAGTGCGAATTGAGCAATGCCAGCAAGAAATACAGCTCATTTTCATCAACCTCTGCTGTACGTGCAAACAGCATGTAGAGCGTTTGCAACACCACATGTCCCTGTAGATCAAGAGCTGCCTGCAACCGCGCGGTACTTTTTACTACCAGCAATTTGGGGGCGAGATAGCGGTCGAGCAGTTTTTGTAGCACGTGTTGCGCTATCCAGCATGGTGGTGGCGTAGTCAGACTATAGCTTTGCACATCGACACCGCCACGCAAAACAGGATACCATTGTTGCTCATCGCAAGGCCGTTGCGTCTGCAATAACGGGCTTTCCTTGCCTAATTCCTCGCCGCGACGAATAGTCACCAATTCCCCAAGCGGGACAAAATGAGCAGTGGAACGTGCCTCTTCAGTCGTCCAACACTGCTGTAAACCGTTCAGCAGTGTATCCTGATGTGTTGTAAGCAAATAGCGCAATTCCGCCCCAGGTTGCTGTTCAAACAAATACTGAGGCACGTCGTGCGGTAATGTTGGCGTGGAGAGGGATACCGCCCATTTTTCGCGCACCCAGGCCACCTGATGATGGCGCGCTGGAGCATGTTTTTGCGCGATGACCACCACAGCTCCAACATGTGCGGCAAAGACGCCTGAGAGGTGCCACAGATGATGAAGCGTTGTTTGCGCCAACAAGCGTTGTCGCTCTCGTGTAGCATTCGCACGCACCAATACAGGGTCGGGCAATACCAGTGCCAGCCAACCATTTGGCCGCACCACACGTACAGCTAAGTCCAGAAACAGCAAATAGCTATCAGCTTGCCCGCGTCCCTGCGTCGAACGATAGCCGCTTAAATCAGTATTTTTCGCAGCCAGATAGGGTGGATTCGCCAGAAATAGATCGACACCATCCTCCGCATTTTCCCCCCATTGCAACGCCAGCCCATCGGCTTGATGTATCTGAAAGTGGGCAGCCGTATGTTCTCTCGTGCGATCCACAGCCTCGGCATCCCCCTCCCCAACAGCGCCAGAAAGCGGCAATCTTGCCTGTGTCAGCAGTTCATGCAACTGCATCTCCGCCAGAAAACAAGCCACTGGGTCGGGATCAAGCCCCCACAGCATGCCTTGCACCGATAACGCAATAGCGGTAGGCGAGAGGGAAAGGCGTTCACCAGAGGCAATCAGGCGACGAGCGGCACTTACAAGAAAATTTCCACTGCCACAGGCGGGGTCAAACACGCGTAGCATCTGCAAATCATGCTCGGGCGTATAGACACAGGCATCCAGAATACGTTCAACCAGTTGAGGAGGAGTGGAAAAATGACCACGCAGCTTGCGCTCTCGCACTGATAGGCTGGCCTCGTACCAACCCAACGCGTTATTCACTTCCATGCACGGGTGAAGGCCCATCCTTTTTCGCATTATACAGCAACTCTAAGGCCTCTCGTGCCGCCAGACGACCCGCCTCCTTAATACTTGAGGCTCTACCCATACCTAAGAGGGTATCATGCTCGAACACCCCCACCAGGAAAACACGATCATTGTTGCGCCCACTCTGATCTAACACCCGATAACGCGGCAGGCTACCCGAGCGCTGTAATACAATCTTTTGCAGTCGCCCCTTGGGATTATTGTCCAGCGTTTGTTCGCTAATTAACGCCACCACAGGTAAAATCGTACGCTCCACAAACGCTCGTGCGCTTTCTGGTCCCTGGTCGATATGGATAGCACCCACAATAGCCTCTAGCACATCGGCGCACAGTGAATCGCGGGAACGATCATTGAACGTACGTAAATTGGCAATATCAACACAGATGAAGGGGAACAGACCAAGCTCCTGCCCAATTCTGGCGAAGACACGACGACTCACGGCCTCAGACTTGAGAGCAGTCATCTCTCCCTCTGAAGCTTCGGGAAATGTACGATAAATATGCTCTACTACATGCGCACCAATGATCGCATCGCCCAGAAATTCGAGTGTATCATAGGAGTCGCGCACGGCAGTTTCTGGGCAGCACGAGTGATGCGTGACCGCACGTAGCAACAACTCGCGATCATGAAATGTTACCTGTAGCAGCTTTTCTAATGCATCAATCTTTTCCGTTGGGTCCGTTTCTTCCATATGTTCTTTATTATAGCATGAAGATTAGTCTCTATGGCGACGCAAAAACATCGATTTCAGCCTCTACTCACAGATGTGATAATATAGGCCATCTATAGTTTACATAGCCTTTGAAGGAGATATCCATTATGCAAGAGGCTACGGTATCTCAGCTTATTCCTTACCGTCGAGCGTTTCCGGCCAGAGGACAAGGGTCAGGTATAGCATCACCTGCACCCATTTTCTTTTAGCATACACGAGCTCACTACGTTATAATAGCAATTAGGGATAATGTAAACAGTATGCAGCAACTGCGTCTAACCAAAAAGCGTATATATTGACAGAAAACATGCGCATCACAGATACGAATTGGATAACTACATGAGACTTTTTTTTCGTATGAGCATTGCCCAGCGTGTCATAACAATAGCATGCTTGTTGGCCATGGCTCTCCTTTTTTTATTTCCGATGACAAGCGAGGCCCACGCCATCTTGCTACGCTCCGATCCCAGTGCCGATGCCGTGCTCTCGACGGCCCCCACACAGGTACGCATGTGGTTTAGCGAAGACCTAAACCCGACCTATAGCACCGCAGTGGTAGTCGACACCTCCAACAAGCGCGTCGATCTTAAAAATGCACAGATTGCAGTCGCTGATAAGCGTGAAATGGATGTAAGCTTGCAGCCGAACCTGCCATCAGCTGCCTATGTGGTGTTATGGCGCACCCAATCCGCTGATGATGGCCACATTTTGCGCGGCTCGTTCATCTTCAAGGTGGAAACCGTAGATGGCATCATACCCACCTTTAATGGCTCATTGCCGGGACAGGATGCCCTCGGTGGCTCAACCTCAAATAGCCTTGCCACAGGCCAGCTTGATGGCTCAACCGGCCTTCTTCTGCTCATGGTCACACTTGCTGACCTGGGGGTTGTCTTCTGGTTTGGCGCACAACTCTGGCATACCTTCGTACTACAAATGGTCGATGAGCAGGAGGACGTGCAACACACCATTTACCAACGGACCGAACGCCGCTTTGAACGCCGCTTCGCCCTTCCCGCCCTGTTCCTGATGCTGATCGCCAATATCGGCGTTCTAGTCGGGCAGGCACTCTCGCTCACAGGTGGACAACTAGGCCAGGCACTTTCCCCTGCCCTGCTCACAGGTTTAGTCACCACCGGCCAATTTGGCACCTTCTGGATTATGCGCGAAGTAGTGCTGCTGCTGGCAATTGCGCTAGCACTCTATACATTCCTAGCAAAACGCAACATCCCTTGGCTGGATGGCCTCATTCCCTGGCTCAATCTTCTGCTCGGCCTCGCGCTCTTGCTTGCCATGACCTTATCTGGTCATGCAGCGGCGGCTGATAGCAATATCGTGATCTATTCCGTCCTGGTTGACTGGCTGCATCTGCTAGCGGCTTCACTCTGGATTGGCGGAATGATGTACCTGGCTACCAGCTACTTACCAATCCTTAAAAATATGCCGCTCATGGAACAGACAAAGTCACTCTTGGCAACGTTACCGCGCTACTCGCCGTTGGCAATAGCGGGCGTTCTCATCATGTCGATCAGTGGGCCATTTAACGCGACCGTCCATTTTCTCTCGTGGCAACAACTACTTTCGACAGCCTACGGACGCACCCTGGATATCAAAGTATTGCTTGTAGGCGCAATTCTGCTCACCAGTGCCTTCCATGTCGGCCTTTTGCGTCCACGCCTAGCCAAAAGCTATCAGCAATATACTGCACAGATAAACGTAGACGAAACATCCAAGGCACCTCTTACAGCGAGTGCGAGCAAACGTGAGCAAAAAGAAGGCCGTGGCTCACGGGGCGTCTTCAGTGCGGTAGCGCAACTCGTGAAGGTGCCCGAAGGACCTGTAGAGCAGGATACGCAACAGTTAGCAACGACGATTGACCAGCAGACCCGCAAACTCACACGCATACTCAATTATGAGCCAGTATTAGGGGTAGCGGTCCTGCTCTGCACGGGCTTGTTGACCATTTTCGCCGGGACATTACAGCCAATCAGCAAACCAGCGGCTGCACCGCCTACAATTAAACCCTATATCACGACCATCACGACCACCGACAAAAAATTCACACTTAACGTCAAGGTTTCGCCGGACCGCTTCGGTCCCAACGTTTTTACTGTGACAGTAATGGATAGCAAAGGCCAACCAGTGCCAGCAGGTCAAGTAGGCGTCTCGCTCTACACCACCATGCTCGATATGGACATGGGGACCAGCCCTGGCCTCAATCTGCAACCAGACGGGAAGGGACATTTCACCGGCACAGGTGATCTTGAGATGCCCGGTAACTGGGCACTGCGTGTTCAACTACGCACGCTGGACAACACGCTACACGAAGCCAATTTTCATTTCTACGCACCATCCTGATAGTCACAACACAGCCCTGTATAGGGAGATTATCACTCATCACACATAGGTTGAATAAAAATGATAAAACAGAAACAAATACCATGGCCACTACTGCTTACACTACTTGCGCTGCTCCTCTGGCTCAGTGCATGTGGCAGTAGCAGTACTGACACCTCAAATCAGACGGCAACACCCACGGCGGCTCCTGTCAATGGCTTTGGAGCCGCCTCGAATCATGTTCATTCGATCCTGGCATTGCCAAATCATGTATTAGTGTTGGCGACACACTACGGCGTGTATTACTCTAATACAAGCGGCTCAACATGGCAGCAGACCTCTGGTGGACCTGGACAGTTGATGCAAGGCTTGATGGATTACACGCTCGTCGCCAGTTCCCTCAATACACAACGCCTGTTCGTACTTACGCAACCCTCGCTGAATCCGCATACAGGCATTGTGGGGCTCTACACCAGTGCCGACCAGGGACGCACCTGGAAATTATCTACGCCAGCGTCCAGCGTCAGCACTGGTTACATCTTCACAGAAGAGGCAGGCAATAGCAGCCCCGATCAGGTGTACATCTATTTGCGTGAGCAGGGAGCCAACGGCCTCAAGGTGAGCATGGACGATGGACAACATTTCGCCAGCACGTCAGCGTTGCCCTTCGGCAGCATCTCACGCATCATGGCCGTTCCTAGTGAACCGGGCCATGTTCTCATTGCCAGTAGCGACGGCATGGCCAGCAGCAGCGATGGCGGCAAGCACTGGCAGATCATGAAGGGCATCACCGGCGGCATCTTTGAATTCGCCACCGCTGGCCCGCACAGTCCCATCTATGCATCAGGTGACGAAGGCATCTACGCATCCAAAGATGACGGCAAGAGCTTCACACTCGTTAATAACGGTGCCTCCTATGGCTCGTTGACGGTCTCACAGGCACAAACCCAGATCATCTATGGCAGAACAGGCACGACGGTCTATCGTAGTTCGGATGGCGGCAAGAGCTGGAGTCCGCTTCCACACATCGCAGGCAATCTGGCATATTTGGCCGCAGATCCAGCAAACGCCACCCAGGTCTACCTTGCGCTCTCCTATCCCACCGCCGTCTATAGCTTCGGACAGAGCGGCACCACCTGGTCATCACTGACACCAAAGGCATAAGGGAAAGGAGAAGCTTACATAATGCTATTTGACCACAATTCCGTAGGGACCAGATTTATCGCGTCCCCACGGCGCAATTCATTGCGCGAAATTCATAAAATACCCACGCTACATCTTCTGAGGGACGCGATAAATCTGGTCCCTACGCTGATCTTTACGATGCTATGCAGTACCCTACTGAGCATCATCTTCATGCCAACCGCCCATGCCGATGGCGGCGCGCCCAATCTGGCCTACGTGTCAGGGTCGGCTCAGGGCGTCAGCGTCATCGATGTTGCACAGCAGAAGGTAACGCAGACCATTTCAGCCTCGGGCGACCCGCACATGGTCCTGCTCAGCACCGATGCGCGTTTCCTCTTCATCACCGAGCCACAACTGGGACACCTGCGCATCGTCGCCGCCAAAACTGGTGCCACCATCTGCACGGCGAACATTGGCGGTCAGCCCTCGCTGCTGGCAATCGACGCCACCGCAAATACACTCTATGTGGCCGGAAACGGAGCCGCCAGCGTGACAGCCCTTGATCCCACCAATTGCACTGTCAAGCACGTATTTCAAACCACGGGCAACGTCTACGGTCTGGCGGTGGCTACCGTAGCCTCAAGCATCGGTGGTAGCACAGGCGACCAGCTCTGGGTGGCCGATGACCAGTTACAGGTCTTTGATACCGCCAAACTCCAGCAGATTAGTAGCTTGGCCATCACTGGCGAACCACACTATGTGGCTATTCCAGCTGGTGCCACCGTCTACGTAACTACGCGTACAGGCAGTGTGATGGCAATAGACCTCAGCACCCACAAAGTGATACCGCTCATCACAGGTGGCAGCTATGGCCCGATGGATTATGATGCCACTACAGGAGAGGTATACGTTCCCGACGCGAAAGACAACCAGTTAGTAGTGTTGGCTCCGGTCAACTCCGGTTTCAGCCCGCCACACGAGCCGAGCCGCATCCTGCACCTAAAAGCCGCACCAGAGTCAATCGCCATCACCAGCGATGGCCAACTCGGCTTTGCCGCCCTGCAAAACGGTACAGTGGCGATGATCGACGTGCCGGGTCGTCAGGTTGTCAACAGCTTCTCCATCGGGGGCAATCCGCGTTTCGTCATCACGGGCCTCTATCCGCCCGTCCTCGGCACAACACCGCAGCAAGCGAATATCTACGGCACCGTTCTCAACATCGCCGCCTACATCTTTGTCATCGCCCTCTTCATCGTGCCCATCATCCTCTTCAGACGCTACTCCAAAGCTGCCAACAAAAAATAAATTGTGAGAGGATGAGCTTCTCTCACAATTTATTTCATATCGTTCTCCCTTAGTGTTCTCGTCGCTCTTTGAGAAACTGCTCAACCGCAGCAACCACGGTTGAAGGTGCAGGAAGTCTTTCCGCTCGCTTTTTGTGAGCAAACCAGAACCACCAAACGAAGCCTTCTCGATGAGATGAGTCTTGCGTGCAACCCCTCGGTCGTGAGTATTCTCCGCGAGGAGAGGGAGCGGTGCTGCATTGAGAGCAGACCAACGTATATCTCTGCCCTCCCGCCATCCCGGCAGGAGCAAGCAACGAGATGAGATGGCGTTCACAGATGGCGGCACCACATCGTTGACAGAGAGCACATGCAAAATTGGTCATGGTTGGTGATGCATTGAAGCAAAAGTAACACTTCATATTTGCGGCTCCGTTTCCTGCGGCACGCTGAGAACCGCATCTTCCTCGGCACGAACATTCACCTCAGTCGTTCTCTCCGCGGTCAGCATCGGTTGCTGCTTGGGTAAAAACCACTTCTGAGCAATGAAGGTCGGGATAACCGCCGAACCGATGACCACAGTCACAAGAACAGTATATTGGCTCTGATTAATAATCCCATGTGTTAGACCATAGAGCGCGGAGATGCTGCCGAAAGTGAGTCCCGTGGACATAAGCAGTGTTGTGTAGTTTCCCTCACGTGGCTTCAGCCGGAACAGTCGGGTGAGCGGCCAGACCCCCAGGAATTTCGCACTTACCTTGATGGCAAGCAGCACTACAATAAGTCCAATCCCTGCAAGCAAGGCAGGAACAGAAACCAGCGTTCCCGCTTTAATGAAAAAGAACGGCGTGAGCAAGGCAAAGGCAAGACTACAAATGCGGAATACCAGGACCCGATCACGCACGAAGACGCCAGCAACGATCAAGCCAACTAGATAGGCGGGAAGGACCGCTTCCGATTGGGCTGTAGTCGCCAGAGCACCTAACACGAAGAGGATCAAGAAGAGAAACTTCACCTCCACCTCGCTCACACGCCCTCCCCATGTTCCAATGACCCAGCGTGTAATCAACGGCAATTTCCACAAGACAGCGACCGTCACGACAAGGAACACGAGCAGCCAGAGATTGAAACTGGCAAACAGCACTCCTAACGCCAGAACTGTACCGAAGTCAGTAACAAAGCAAGCTGCAAGGATAAGCTTGCCAAGTTCTGTCTCATTGAGTCCCGTCTCTACCATTACGGCATACACAACCGCTACTGAGGTTGTCGAAAGAGCGATGCCAGCAATCTCAGCAGCATGAAGGTTCCAATGGACCACAAATGCGGCAAAGGCGAACGCTGCCACGAATGGGAAAAGAAAAGAAATGCTTCCCAAAGCAAGGCTGGTCGTAAGATGCTTACGAAAGGAGACAGGATCAATCTCAGCTCCCGCGAGAAAGGTAAGCAAGACCGAGCCGAAGCTTGCAAGAAAGTCAATCCAGGGAGTGGTGTGAAAGCCAAGATAGTTGCCTGCAATCACCCCTAAGCAAATTTCTACCAGAGCGACCGAGATGCCAAAGCGGATCGAGATGAGACTGGCAAGCAAGGCAACTGCCATCCAAACTGCTGCGATGAACCAAATGGTGTCCAATACTCTTTTCCTCCATCTAACGTGTGAGCAAACAGGGGCGCAAAAGCCAGAAGGAGGCATAAAAAGGCTCCTGATTTCGCGCCCTGGCGTCATCAGGAGCTATTAGCAGCAATGCGGTTTTGTCAAAGCAACGCTTCAACTAGGTGAGCTCCATCACCTTATTGTGTTTGGCTGCTTTTAGTATACCATATCTTGGTAGAAAATTTCTACTACTGCGGATCAATAATCAGGGTAGCCAATGTGTCCCAATTAGTAGACTCCCTATCTCTAATAATGTTCACCACTAGTAAGGCTCACCTTGCCCCAGAAGAGTCGGTAGGTCAGGACAAAGTAGACACTGGCAAGCACCATGCCAATAATCCACCAGACGAGGCCCACTGACTGGCCATATTGGGAGGAAGAGGCATTCTGAATGGTGAGGCTGTCGACGCGATCAACAGCGGGCAACACCAGCGGATAGAGACCAAAGGCGGCACTGGCAAGCATGCCGAGGATAAACGCGCACGAAGAGAAAAAGGCGGCTAGATCACGTCGCATCCGGTGGTAGTACGCCATCATCGCAAGCCCCGCCAGCGCAAGCAAGGGGAAGATAAAGCCCCAGGGTTGACTGAAGTAGTTAGCACTAATATGGGGCTGCACAAGCCAGGTGGCGATTGTCCCCAAAATCAGCAGCACGACCGTCGCCAGCCAAAATACACGAGCAATACCCCGCGCACGCGTGCTCAGCGGATCTGGCGTCTTGACAGCAATATACGTAGCACCGTGAGCCGTTAAGGTTGTCAGGGCAAGTAAGCCAATCAGGATCGTATACCAATCGAGAATGCCAGGATTTGCACTGAACGGGTTGAAATCGGTCCATAACGCCTCAAAAAAGTAGCCGCTAGCATTTAACGGCACACCCCGCAGCACATTCCCTAATGCCGCGCCGTAAAAGATCGCCAGCAGCGCACTACCGATAAAGAACATGCCATCCCAAAACGCTGTCCATACGGTGTTTGCGAACCGCGAACGCAACTCAATCGAAACGCCCCGAACCATCAGCAGCCAGAGCACAATGATCAAAGGCAGATAGAAGCCACTAAAACTGGAGGCATACAGGACGGGAAAGCTAAAAAAGAGCGTGCCACCAGCCGCAATAATCCATACCTCGTTGCCATCCCAGACCGGGCCAATAGACCTCAGAATCAAGCGTCGCTCCTCATCATTTTTTGCGGCGAAAAGATGAATGGCACCCGCACCCAGATCGAAGCCATCCAGTAGCACATACATACTCAGCATAGCGGCAACCAGAATAAACCATAACGTTTGCATGCTTTTCCCCTTTATTCAGCCTGAAACTCTATCTGATCGAGTAATCCCTCTGCCGTTTGCGGTGATTCTTCTGTTGTGGTAGGACCACGCAATGCTTCTGTCACGACCAGAATGACGTACATTAAGCCCAGCAACAAGTAGATACCCATGAAACCGAGGAGCGTAAAGAGCACATTCCCCACCGAAATCGTAGGTGACGAGCCCTGGACCGTGTGCAAGAGACCAAAGACAATCCACGGCTGCCGACCGAGTTCGGTGGTAAACCAACCAGCAATATTGGCAATGAAGGGAAAAGGCGTTGCCAACATGATAATCCAGAGCATCCAGCGATAATTGAAGAGTCGCCTGCGCCAGAGCAGCAGAAGCAGCGAGAAACCTGTGATGGCCATAAAGATGGTTCCCAGCCCTACCATAATGTGATAGCTATAGTAAAGCAATTCTATCTGGTCCGGTCGCTGATCCACGGGAAACGCGTTGATGCCTTTAACCTCGGCGGTCCACCTGCGATAGGTCAGAAAGCTCAGGATGTTCGGCACGATGATCGGATTATCGAGTTTTTGCTGTGTCGTGTCAGGTTGCCCAATAATCACAATGCCTGCCCCCTGTTCCGTCTGAAACAGCCCCTCCATCGCCGCTAACTTAGAGGGTTGATACAGTGAAACCTGCTGCCCCTCCAAATCTCCACTAGGGTATACCTGAATCACGCTGGCAATAAAGCCCACAGTGAGACCGATCGTCAGAAAGATGCGTCCATAATCGACATGTTGTTTTACCAGCAGGTAGTAGGCACCTAGCCCGGTCATAAAGAACGCCCCGGTCAGCACGGCTCCGCTCATCGTATGCAGATATTGCGGAAAAATCCAAGAGTTGAGCAGCACCGCCCAATAATTATCAATGTGGAGGCGTCCATTCGCGGCCACTGTATAACCGACGGGATGTTGCATCCAGGCATTGGAGGCCACGATGAAGCTACCAGAAGCCCAGGTACCAAACCATACCATAAATGCCGAAAACCAGTGCATCCTCTGCCCAAATCTCTCTTCGCCAAACAAAAAGATACCGAGGAATGCCGATTCGATGAAAAAGGCAAAGGCACCCTCCATCGCCAATGTCTGCGCGATGATGTCGCCAGCATAGACGGAGAAACGCGCCCAGTTCGTGCCAAATTGAAACTCCATTGGAATGCCTGTCACCACCCCCACCACAAAGGTAATGGCAAATATTTTAGACCAAAAGCGTGCGCTGACATTGTAACGCTCGACATCTTCCTCACTGAGTCGCTGACCGGTGGTCGCACGAGAGTTCGTTGCGGCTCGGAATGAGGATCTGCGCAGCAAATAAAGCGTCTTGAGAATCAGCAGCAGTAGGGCCAATCCCATGGTAAGTTGCGGAAAAAGATAGTGATACGCCACAGTAAAAGCGAACTGTAAGCGCGAAAGGATGGTTGACATATCCATAGTCCATCTCCTATCGGTTATCTTCACTAATGAGGAGTCACATTAAATAAGTGTCAAAATGCCACGTTGCACGTCGAAGAGTTGCTTATAGATCCCCTCTGCCTTGAGCAACTCCTCGTGAGTGCCATACTCTTTGATGCACCCGCCATCAAGCACCAGTATCTGATCCATCTTCTCCATCGCCAGCAAGCGATGGGTTGCCAGCAGCGTTGTTCTCCCTTGCATGAGCACATCGAGAGCAGCCAGCAATGCCCCCTCGGTCAACGGATCGAGGTGGGCCGTTGCCTCGTCGAGCAAGAGGATGGGGGCGTTTTTGAGCAGTGCCCGTGCAATAGCAAGCCGTTGCCGTTCGCCGCCTGAAAGCTGTAATCCCTGCTCGCCTATCCATGTCCCCAGCCCTTCCGGTAATCGTGCGATCAATGGCGTGAGTTGTGCCTGCTCCAATGCTTGCATAATCTCAGCATCGCTCGCATCGGGTTTCGCGATCCGCAGATTGCCACGGATAGTGTTATTGAACAAATAGGTATCTTGCGTGACAACACTCATCAGCGTATGGATATCGCCAAGCGCGTAGTCCCGCATATCTTGCCCATCTAAGCACACCGTCCCGCTGGCAGGGTCCCAGAAACGCAAAGCCAGCCCGATCAGCGTGCTCTTCCCCGATCCACTCGCACCGACCAGCGCAACCCTACTGCCTGCTCGCACCCGAAAACTGATATCATGCAACACCTCGTCTTCTCCAGCAGCATAACGAAAATGGACGTGCTCAAACACCAGTTCATGCCCACTAGTATTGATTATAGGAAGTGGAGATGTTGGCTCGACAACTGCTGGTGGGGCATCAATAATTTCAAAGAGCCGCTTTGCCGCCGCCAACGAGTGGCCAAGGAACTGAAATGCCTGTCCTAGTGGCTGCACAGCTTCAAAACTCGCCAGAATGAGCAACGTCAGAAAGGCAAGATACACGCCACCGATCGCCTTCGTCATAATAAGTGGAATGGCCAGCACCAGAATAGTCAAGAGGGCCGCATTCATCAGAAAGTCATTGAGGGATTGCTGTAAACCGGAAATCATAGCCATACGCCGTTGAATCTGTCCCAGCACCATAGTGAGATGCGCAATCTTTTGCTGCTGATCTTGTACCTGCCCACACGCTAAGATGTCTTGCACTCCCTGCACGCCATCGACAATACCAGCACGCAAGGTAGCCCGTACGGCAACTTGCCGCTTGCCCAGGCGACGAGCCAGTGCTGAGGTGAGGGCAGGAACGCCTAAGCCAGCCACCACAAGAAACGTGAGCGCGACCCAGGCCAAGCCAAGATTGAAGAGAGCAAACACGACAAACGTCAAAGCAGCGATGAGCACCGCCACCACAATTGGTGAGACCACCCTGAGATAGATATTTTGTAATTCATCAACATCCGAGACCAGGCGCGAAAGAATATCACCGCTCCGATACCTGAGGAGATGACCGGGTGCCAGTGGTTCCAGGCGTTGATACACCACTACGCGCAATCTTGCTAACAGCCGAAAGGTGACATTATGCGAGAGCAAGCGTTCCGCATAACGTGCAGTCGCACGCGACACACCCATAAAGCGCACAATAGCAATCGGGATCGAAAGCGTGACCAACAATGGACCGAGGGCAGCTGCCGCTATCAAATATGCAGCCATACTTAACAAGCCAATATTACTCGCCACCGTCGCACAGCCCAGCAGAATCGCCAATGCCACCTGCCAACGAAACGCCACCAACAAACGCAACAGCCGCCCAAACACCAATGACGGCATCACCGGGACATCCCTTTGCACGTACCCAATACCCCCGCTTTGCTCATGCCTAATATCCCCGCTTTCCGTAGGGGCGGGGGCGGCGGACGTGGCGGGGAGGGGATACACTGTATTCGCACCTATAAGAGGATGCCCGGCCATGAGATGAGCGTAGACACGGCTATGCTGCAATAGCTCTTCTCGCCGACCTACCTCTACTATCCGTCCATCCTCCATAATGGCGATATGATCGACCGCTTGAATCGTATTGTACCTGTGAGCAATTACAAGCACGGTACGATTCTCTGTCAAGCGCAGCAGCGCATCTTTAATGTACGACTCGCTAATAGGATCAAGGCTGGAAGTTGGCTCATCAAGAATGAGCACAGGCGCATCTTTGAGGAAGGCACGAGCAAGCGCAAGCCGCTGCGCCTGTCCCGCGCTGAGACGCATACCCTGCTCACCTATTTGCGTGTCATATCCCTGCGGAAGTTGTTGCATAAACTCCGTCACACCGGCTAGTTGGGCCGCCCGCTCAACCTCCTGCTCACTGGCAGTTGGGCGCGCAAAGCGGATATTTTCACGCACACTACCATAGAAAAGGTATGGACGCTGCGGCACCAGTGCCACATACTCGCGCCACGTCTCAACTGCGAGGTCCGTCAAGGCCATTCCGTTTACGGTGATGGTCCCATCCTGAGCCTCTAGAAAACGTAGCAGCAGGTTGACCAATGTGCTCTTCCCCGCCCCGCTTCTGCCTATTAATGCCGTACAGCTGCCAGCTGCCAGGGTCAAAGAAGCTCCTTTGAGCGCCGGTTGACTCTGGCCCGGATAGGTATATGCAACATTTGTCAGTTCAATCGTACATTGACGAGCAGGAACGGCAACGGATGGGGTGGATATGCTCCCTGTTTGTACTGGTAATGGTGTATCTAAAATCTCGTAGATACGCTTTGTCGCTACCTTGCCCTCCAGTGCGGCATGGCGCTGGACACCAAGCTCACGCAACGGGCGATAGAATTCTGGTGCCAGCAGGAGCACAAACAACGCCTGCTCAAACGTGACGTTGCCATTCAAAAGTCGGATGCCAAGCGTGACCGCAACTAAGCCAATCGCCGCCGCAGACAGAAATTCGAGCACCATACCAGATAAAAAGGCCACACGCAGCGTCTTCATCGTTCTCTCACGAAAGAGATCGCTGAAATGGGCAATCCGCTCATGCTCTTGAGCAGTACGCCCAAAAAGCTTCAGCGTCGTCAATCCTTGCACGCTATCCAGAAAATAGGCACTGATACGCGCCAGAGTGAGCCACTGATGCTGCATATGTTTTTCGGCATAGGTCCCGACCAGCACCATTAAAAGAGGAATAATTGGACCAGTAACGAACAGTAAGAGCGCACTAGACCAGTCTAGGGGAAAGAGCACACAGAGAATCAAGAGCGGCACAAGCACACTCAAAGCCATTTGCGGGATGTAGCGGCTGATATAGGCATCAAGTGTTTCAATGCCCTCACTGACCGTCGTAACCAGCTCACCCGTTCTCTCATGCCTGCTATAAGCAGGCCCCAACCGTAACAGGTGTGCAAATAAGCGCTCACGCAGGTGGGATTTGACACGAATCGCCCCTCGTTGCGCGGCTATTTCGCGGCCCCACAGAGACCCAGCCCGCACAACGATGGTGCCAAATAAAAGAAAGAGTAGTAGTTCGACCTGAGCAAGATCAGCATGAATTAAAAAGACGCGACTGACAATCCTACTAAGCAGAGCCATCTGCATAATAGTCGCAACAGCTCCTAAAGCCCCGAGTAGGATTGCCAGCAAAAGCGTTGGCTGGGCCTGCTTAAACTGGCGTAGCAACAATGTATTGGCTCCCTCCGCTATACACTGTTTAAACTGTAGCATCATGGGCAAGAAAAAACAACCAACACGCGATTGTTCTCATGAAATTGTGATATCAGGCTTCGCGGGCCACGACCGCGAGAATTTCTGGCACCTTATCGAAAATGCGTGGGGCAACTAGCGCGGTCACCACATAATAAAAGGCACCGCCATAAACGAGGGAGAGCGGAATGGAAAACGCCCATACCCACTGCACATGGAAAAAGACGGGCACGGCCAGAGCCATAATCACAGGCAACAAGATGACCACCATTACTAATAGAGCCGCAATCGACATAATAGCACGCAGGAAACCACCTTCACTTGACTGGTTCGCCCCCATCTGCATACCACGGCGGGACTGCCGCATGCGCTGCGGAAAGAAAACCGAGGTGATGTTACCACAACCAAGCACCACACCGATACCAGCCAGTCCCACCGCCAACGCGGGCAGAACAAGCTCCCAGGCATGCGTCACAAAGGCCGCTAACAACACCATCAAGCACATCTCCAGCACGCCAAGCACAAAAGTCACTATATTCTTTCCCCACAGCAGTTGCTTTGGCTCAATGGGAAACAAGAACAGCGTCGTCAGGCTTTGCCGCTCCAAACCCAATACGTTGTAGGAGAAGGTGTACAGCGAGAAAAAGATGAACGCTGGAGCCGCCAACACCAACCAGTTGCCAAGAAAGCCGCGAAAGTCATTTCCTGTATTCACCACAGTTACGATAATCAGTATCAGAATTGAGGTAATCGAGGAGACCAGCGCAGCCTGCAATTGTGGATCACGCCGCAAGTATTTCATATCTTTGACCGCGATGGTAAACGCTTGCGAGGCTAAGAACCGTGCCCACCAGCCATTCGTTACACCAGATGCCGCTATTTGTACACCAACCGCATCATTATTGACAGCAGTCTCTTTGCGCCGCCGCACACGGACACTGCCCTCACTGCTCGCAGCAGTCAACCCACGCTCCACAATCTGTTGCCACAGGAAGAGCAAGACAACACTGATCGCGGCCAGAGCCAATAGCCAGGCAAAACTCATCCCCCAGTGGCCCACATACGCCTGCTGAATGGCACGAGCCGCCATGCCAGGCGGCAGCCATTGCAAATACGGCGATATACTCTCATGCATCAGCCCACTAACAATATTTGATGCCTTCAGACCGCGCAGTACCACCTGCTGAATCAGGTAGCACGACGATGAAAAGAGCGCGATAATAATAATGCTCACATCACGAAAGCGGCGACTTTGCAGCACGCGCATCAGCAATGCCAGCACCAACTGGCTTACCGCCACCACCTGCACGTAAAAAACCAGCATGGTGAGAAACGCCATCAACCCCAGAGGCAGCGAAGTTGACCAGCCCACGACCACGGCCCCAAACAGAATGAATAATCCAATTGTGGGAATATCCAATAGCGTAGAAAAGATCAAGCTAAGCATTAGTTCAGCGCGTGTCAACGGAAACAGGGCCAGCTTCGAGAGATCAAGCCCCTCATTGACGGAATATTCCAGCAGCGGTAGCATAAGCCAGATCAGATACACGCCCGTCAATACAAGAAACAGTATCTCGGTGTTTGCGGGCGACGGCAATTTCCGATACGCAAAGTAGCTGCCTACGCCAATGGCACCTGCAAAAGGCACGCCGAACAGCAAGAGCGCAATCGTGCCGATGATGCGGCTGACCCGCCCTGAGCCACGCGTAAAGCTGCGAATAAACGTCTTCCAGCGCAGCCAGAACAGCCAACGCAACTTATCAGTATGTAATGAATTATGCAGAAGTATCATATATCCTCACTGAACTAATAAAAATCCTAACTCGCTAAAGTTTCTACTTCTTTAGAGAATATCACAGTTTGTTCAGTCTGAGGTAAGTGAGCATAAGAAGAGTTAAGTTCTAACTTCATTTCACTATCGTATGAATATACTCTTTCCAATTGTGCGTGATTGTTACCATATTCACAGCAATAGCACAAAGCATATCGTTTCAACATGTCTCGCTCTTCAGCAGAAAGTGACCACAAAGCTAACTCAAGATCAGTCATCATGGCACCTCTTTCTAAGGTATAATAGCTGTTTCCAGACGATACAAGACGCGCTTTTCGTGAACAATGTCCGCAAAATCTTTTTTGGTTTTCTTCTTTTTGGTTTCAAGGTAGGTTTGTACGTTCTGGTAAATGAAGTGAATGGTATCAGAGATGTCAGTGTCTATATCGGTTTCCCCCTTGCCCTCGCGCCATGCTTCCACCGTCGAAGTCCATCCCGCAAAGGCCGCAAACGCCCGTTCAAAGTTCACTTGCCGCTTGCGTTCCCGAATGAAGGGGCCGAGATCAAGCTTCGGTGCAGGTTCCGCAGGAGCCGAGGAAGCAGCCGCAGGTGTCTTGACCACAGGCAAGAGCGAACGGTCAGAGGAGCGGAACGGACGCGCCGCTAACTCTTCATCGACTTGCTGTAACAGTTCTTCCCGTTCACGCTCTGTGCGTTCATAACGCGACTCTGGTAACGGTTCTTCTTCTCCTGGCTGGAACGCGTTTTGTACCATGTGCCAGTCAGGATGTACAGGCCAACGGGAGCGATTGAGATCAGCCGAGGGAACCACATAGCGCAGCCAGCCATCGGGCAAACCGTCATCACCACCGCCAGCATGCCCCACGGCATACGACCACATCGCAGGCAGACGGTCTAAGAGTTCATAGGCTTGCTCAATGCCACCCTCAGCTATGGCCTTCCGCTTGAAACGGACTTCAACCCGCATGACCGGGGCTTTCCCGTCCCATAATGGCCAGCCATTGGCATCGGTCTTGGAGAGCCAGAGGTCATGAAACCATTTCTTGGTGGGGGACTGATATTTAATCTCATGCGTTTTGTCGTAAATGATGGCCGAGACCGCCCCATCTCGCTTGCCAAAAGGGAGGCCCGTGATACGCCGCCATCGCCGTTTGATACTCTCTGGACCGTCCATCATGCCATCATCCGTCAGGCTCGAAAGCGGCATCTCATCATCAAAGGTGGCACGAGTGATAAAGTCTTCTTTCACGTTGGCATGCCCAATTGCAAGATCACGCGCTTTTGTCCCGACTCTTTGTCCTCAATTTCGCGTTCACCAGCCGAGACGTTTTTGACGTTGACCTTGATACGATGGTCTGTCAAGTCTTGCCGCAGCTTCTTGCCATCCTCGGCCACATACTCTTTGTACTGTGGGTCATTGTCGCGCATCTGGCAGGAGTAGACGCGCCCATACAGCGAGTCAGCAATTTCCAA